>JAITQL010000202.1 GCA_031288935.1 Tannerella sp. | reverse complement strand
TGCAACCCCACCGGGCGCCGGCGGTTTTCTACCGAACTCTCAGTCCTCATGGAAGACGGCACGGCGGAATCCGTCCGTAGAGTAGAGACGTTGCGCGCAACGTCTCTACAACAGGGTTGGACGGATTCCGCCGTACCTTCATTCCGCGAGGAATGAGAGTTCGGTAGAAACGGCCATCGCCCGTTGGTGTTGCATCCCGTACGGGATGCGAGAGGGTGGGCGTAACGGTTTTCTACCGAACTGCCATCCTTAACAGGATGGACGGCTTTACCACATGTCCCCACCGGCACCGCTACCACTGCGAAAGACACTGCCGTCCCTGCGAGACACCTCTCCCCCGGCCCCTCTCCACAAGAGAGGGGAGCGAGGGTTTTTGGCACACGCGGTTTGCCATGCGGTAACAGCTATCCCGAAAGAAACTCCGCGTTCCGTCCTTGCGAACACAGTGAAGCAATCCGGGAAATGGAGAATGATGATTTGAATCTTACGAACCCCCTAAATCCTCTGAAGGGACTTTGGCTGCCGTCACAGTAGCGCCCCCTTTAAGGGTTGGGGGTTGAAGAATGGAGAATTAATCTTTGAATCTTTTCCTGGAGACTATGGCTGTCGCCATAGCAGTTCCCTTGCAAATGAAGGGAGAATTAATCTTTGAATTTTTGAATCTTGGATCTTTGAATTTCGAGCCCTCGTCGGAGGTTTATTTTTCCGGTTCCGGGTCTTTCGGTTTGCGGTCGAAGAACGGACTTTTGGACGATACCGAGACCGGAATTGCAAATACCGTCCGGCAACCGTTCAGCCAATCCAGCGTTTGAGCGGCCAGACCGACGGAGAACATGACACGGGTGTCCAGTCGCAGGTCGGCTGCCGTCGCACAGGCCGATCCGACGGCAATCCCCACATCCACCGTGTTGAGCGCACAAGGCGTTGTTTCCGGTTTCGCGGCGCAGGTCGGAAAACCGCAATGCGCACAGTTCAGACCGTGCGTCTCCTGACGGGTTCCTATCAGGATCACGGCGCCGGCCGAAAGGATGTTTTCGGCATCGCGGAAGAAAAACTTCAGTCCGTTCCGTTCGCCCAGTTCCTTTGTTTTGGCGGACAGGATGCGGATGTCGTCCGCTGCCACGGCCGCAATTTCAATAATATCCAGCCCCTTTCCCTTGGGAGCCGTGCGGGCGGCCGTCATTACCTGCTTGACCGCATCCATCAAGTGCGCCTGACGGATTTCTCTTTCGTTCAGTATCATATTGTTCTTTTTTATTTAATCGTTATGCGGGGAAACCGTTTGCCTGCGGAGCGTGTTCAAAGATTGTCCGAAAAGTAAGCTGCGGGCAGTTTGCGGCAGTTGTATTGCGAGGCCATCACTTCGCCGTAGGCGCCGGCCGAACGGAGGGCGATCAGGTCGTGACGACGCACCCGGTTCAATGCAACCTCCCTGCCGAACACGTCCGAGGATTCGCAGATCGGGCCGACGACGTCGTATGCTTCGACCTCCTCATCGCTTGTCAGGTTTTCGATCCGGTGATAGGCGTCGTACATGGCCGGACGTATCAGTTCCGTGAAACCGGCGTCGAGGATGGCGAACTTCTTTACTTCGCCTTCCTTGACGTACAGCGTCTTTGCGATCAGTGTGCCGCACTGTCCGACGACCGCACGGCCAAGCTCGAAGTGCACTTGCTGTCCGGGGCGCCGTTTCAGCAGTTGATGGAACACGGTGAAATAATTCTCGAAATCGGGGATGGACACGCGATTCGGATGATAGTAGTCAATGCCCAGTCCGCCGCCAAAGTCAATGTTTTCGATGACCAGGCCGCGCGCCTCCAGTTCGTCCTGCAGCTCGTTGGCGCGGATGCAAAGGTTGCGGAAGACGTGCATGTCCGTTATTTGCGAGCCGATGTGAAAATGGATGCCGAAAAACCGCACGTGCTTCATGCCTGCCAGGGTCTCCAGCACGCCGGGCAGCTGTCCGGCGTTGATGCCGAACTTGTTTTCCTGCAATCCGGTGGTGATTTTGGCATGGGTATGCGCGTCGACGTTCGGGTTGATGCGCAGCGCGACGGAAGCCGTTTTGCCACACCCGGCGGCCAGCTCGTCAATCACATGCAGTTCGGCCGGCGATTCCACGTTGAAGCAGGCAATGTCGCTGTCCAGTCCCAGTTGGATTTCCCGGTCGGCTTTTCCCACGCCGGCAAAGAAAATCCTGTCTGCCGGGAAGCCTGCGTCGAGCGCAGCCTGTATTTCGCCGCCGCTGACGCAGTCCGCGCCCAGTCCCTTCCGGGCTATCAGGGCGAGGATACGCGGGTTGGCATTGGCCTTGACGGCGTAGTGTTCGTGATAGCCGTAGCGGGCGGTTTCGGCGTTGACGGCGTCCAGCGTCTTGCCCAGCAACTCCGTGTCGTAGTAATAAAACGGGGTCTCCAAGTGTCCGAACTTGTCGACCGGAAAGGTTCCTTTCATCATGATGTATCTGTTTGAACGATCAGTTTGTCGAGTTGTAAAAGAGATGGCTGCTCAGGGCCTGCAGGGCTTTTTTCTTGTCGGAAGCCTTGACCAGCAGCGAAACGTTGTAATTGCTTCCTCCGTAGGAAATCATGCGCAGGGGAATGTCTTTCAGCGCATAGATGATGCGCGATTCAAAGCCGACGTTGTCCCATTCCAGGTCTCCGACGACGCAGATGATCGTCAAATCCTGGTCGACCGTCACGGTGCCGTATTTCTTGAGGTCGTTGACGATTTCGTCCAGGCTCCTGCAGTGGTCGATCGTCACCGAAACGCCGACTTCCGACGTGGCCACCACGTCAACGGGCGTCCGGTAGTTTTCGAATATCTCGAACACCTTGCGCAGGAAACCGGTTGCCAGCAGCATCCGTCCGCTTTTGATCTTGATGGAGGTGATGTTGTCCTTGGCGGCAACGGCCTTGATTTTACCCTTCTCGGTTTCGTTCGAGATGGTGGTGCCGATGGCGTCGGGCTGCATGGTGTTGAGCAGGCGGACGGGGATGTTGTTCAGCTTGGCCGGCAGGATGCAGGTGGGATGCAGTATTTTGGCGCCGAAATAAGCCAGTTCGGCCGCTTCGTCGAAATGCAGTTGCCGCACGGGCGAGGTCTTTTCCACCTCGCGCGGATCGTTGTTGTGCATCCCGTCGATGTCCGTCCATATCTGGATATCTTCGGCATGGATGGCGGCGCCGATCAGCGAAGCGGTGTAGTCGCTGCCGCCGCGTTGCAGGTTGTCGACGCCGTCGAAGGCATTGCGGCAAATAAATCCCTGCGTAATGTACAGCTCCGCATCGGGATGCTTTTCGAGCAGCGCCACCAGTTTTTCCCTGATGGAAGCCGGTTCCGGCTCGGCGTTCCTGTCGATCCGCATAAAGTCCAGTGCGGGCAGGAGTACGGAACGGACGCCCGTCTCCAGCAGATACAGATTCATCAGGCCGGTCGAGAGCAACTCGCCCTGCGCCAGAACGATCTTTTCTTCAGACGCGGTGAAGGTTTGCTTCACGAACAGGCGGATGTAGTCGAAGTGTTCGAAAATCAGCTTCCGGGCCAGCTGCCGGTATGTTTCCGTACGATACAGGTCGTCGACCATTCCCAGATATTTCAGCAATAATTTATTGGTGATCTCGCTGGCTCCGTCCGGATTCTTCCTGCAGAGGTAATCCGAAATCTCGACCAGCGCATCGGTTGTCCCCGACATGGCGGACAATACCACGATCTTGGGCGTGCCGTCGCTAATTAACCGGGCAACTTCCTTTATGCGCTGCACCGAACCGACGGAAGTACCGCCAAACTTTAAAATTTTCATATTCCTTTTATTTCAATTTAGGTAAGTATATCAATTCAATTCGTATAAACCGGCCTTTTCGCAGCGGATGACCCGCGCCGGCAGACTTTCCACGAGCGTATAGTTATGGGTCGTCATGATGACGGCTTTCCCCTGCCGGCAGATGGCATGAAGCAGCTGAACGATTTGCAGCCCCGTTTCGGGATCCAGGTTTCCCGTCGGCTCGTCGGCCAGGATGAGTTTCGGCTCGTTCAGCAGCGAACGGGCAATGGCCACGCGCTGCTGTTCGCCGCCCGACAGCTCGTGCGGCATCTTGTATCCCTTGTTTTGCATCCCGACCTGTCCCAGTACTTCCGCGACGCGCCGGTTTATTTCACTTCGCTTTTTCCAGCCGGTGGCTTTCAGCACAAATTCCAGGTTCTTGACCACCGTGCGGTCGGTCAGCAGCTGAAAATCCTGGAAGACGATGCCGAGCTTCCGTCTCAGGCCGGGCACGTCCCTGTTTCTCATGTTGCGCAGGTCGTAGCCCATGATCCGCGCCGTCCCTTCGAGGATCGGTATTTCGCAATACAGGCTCTTGAGCAGGCTGCTTTTACCTGCGCCGACTTTTCCGATGACGTATACAAACTCGCTGTTGTGCAGCTCCAGTGAAGCATTTTGCAAAACGATATTCTCGTCCTGACACAGCGTAATCCTGTCCAGTTGGAGTAAAACCGACTCTTCCATTGGCATTATTCCTTGTGTCTTTTTTTCAGTTCGCGGGCAAGGTCTTCCATCCGGTAACCCTTGCTTGCCAGCAGCACAATCAGGTGGTAAAGCAGGTCGGAGGCTTCGTAGATAAAGCCCTCTTCGGTGCCGTTGACGGCTTCGATGACCGTTTCGACCGCTTCTTCGCCCACTTTCTGCGCCATGCGGTTGACGCCCTTGCGAAACAGCGAGGTCGTGTACGAACCTTCCGGCATTTCCCGGTGGCGACGGTCGATGAAGTCCTGCAAATACCGGAGGAAGAAAATATCCGCCGTATTGTCTTCGCCGAAGCAGGTGTCGGCGCCGGTGTGACACACCGGGCCTGCGGGACGCGCCTTGATCAGGAGCGTGTCGCGGTCGCAGTCCGTCAGGATGCTTTCCACGTCCAGGAAATTCCCGCTGCTCTCGCCTTTCGTCCAGAGCCGTTGCTTCGTCCGGCTGAAAAAGGTCACCCTGTTTGTCTCAAGGGTTTTCCGGTAGGCTTCTTCGTTCATGAAACCCAGCATCAACACCCGGTGCGTCTGTGCATCCTGAATGATGGCGGGAATCAATCCGCCCGATTTCTTAAAGTCCAGTTCCATATAAAATATAAAAGTTCAAAGTTCAAAAATGCAAGGATTCGCCGTCGTCTTCGAGCCTGACGTTGATTCCTTTGGATTGAAGATCGCGCTTCAGCCGGCGGATGTCGATTTCGCCGAAATGAAATACGCTTGCGGCCAGGGCTGCATCTGCTTTTCCGACGGCAAAGGCGTCATGAAAGTGTGCCATATGGCCGGCGCCTCCCGAAGCGATGACCGGGATGTGCAACCGTTCGGCCAGCACGGCCAGCGCGTCGTTGGCATAACCGTTCTTCACGCCGTCGTGCGTCATGCTGGTAAAGAGAATCTCGCCGGCGCCGCGGTCTTCGGCCTCTTCAGCCCATTGAAACAGCCGCTTTTCCGTCGCGATGCGTCCGCCGTTCAGGTAGCAGATCCAGTCGTCCTGTTCGCAGTTGGCGTCGATGGCCACGATGCAGACCTGACTGCCAAAGTTGCGCGCGATTTCGTCAATCAGTTCCGGCCGCCGAAGCGCCGCCGAATTGACGGACACCTTGTCGGCCCCGGCGTTCAGCAGCCTTTCGACATCCGACAGTTCGTGAATACCGCCCCCCACCGTAAAGGGAATACTGAGGTTGGCCGCCACGCGCCGAACCAGTTCCGTAAAGGTTTTGCGCCCTTCGTGCGAGGCGACAATATCAAGATAAACGAGTTCGTCCGCTCCCATGCGGCTGTAACCGGCGCCCAGTTCCACCGGGTCGCCCGCGTCGCGGAAGTTGACGAAGTTAACGCCCTTGACGGTCATGCCGTCCTTCACGTCCAGACAGGGAATAATTCTTTTTGCCAGCATGTTTGTCAATCTGTCGGTTTGTCCGTAAAACGGAGTAAGTCTTTCAATGCAATACGCCCTTCGTAAAGGGCTTTTCCGAAAATAACGGCGGGGATGCCCGCCTCTTCCAGCTCCTCCAGGTCTTCGACCGACCCGACGCCTCCGCTGGCGATCACGTATACCTGCGGCAGGGCTTCGCGGATTTCGCGGTAGAGCGCCGTCGAGGGGCCTTGCAACATGCCGTCGCGACCGATGTCGGTACAGATCGTCTGCGTGATACCCCGGCGGTGATACGCTTCCAGAAAGGGAAGCAGCATTTGGCCGGTCGTCTCCTGCCAGCCGTTGATGGCTATCCGGCGCTCCTTCACGTCGGCGCCGAGAATGATCTTTTTGCTTCCGAAGCGGTTCAGCCA
>JAITQL010000175.1 GCA_031288935.1 Tannerella sp. | reverse complement strand
CGGTCGTGAAGTAATGAAAGATAAACTCCTGTTCCAGTTCGTCCATGCACACGGCCCCGTCTTCGTCCCTTTCGGGAGTGAGCGACGTCATCGCCCGGTTCAGTTCCTGCAAAACGGCGATCAGGTAGTCCGAGAGGGCGTCCGCCTCCTGCACGGGCGAGAAAATCAGCGCCAGAAGCGGCGTCCGGCCGGCTTCCTGCGCCGTTACCCGGATTTTGTTGTTCAGCGTGATTTCCCTGACCAGGTCCGACACGGCCTCGCGGCAGGCCGACGCCACGTAGGGATGGTTCAGCACGGCCAGCGTTTCGCGGTAATTGAAGCCTGCCCCCTCCCCGTCCGTGACGCGCAGGTTCTTTTGCAAGGCCAGCGCCGATTCCATCAGCGAGGCCACCGGCGCGCCGGACAGGGGATAGCCCAGCGTGACGTTGATCCGCGCGATCTCTTCCGGAATCGCGTGCAGTACCGGAATCAGCAACTGTTCGTCGGGCAGGACGATGGCTGTCCGCAACGCCTCTTCGGTATCAATCGCCGGCCGTTCGCCCAGCATTTCCTTCAGCAGCGGATAGACTTGTTTTGCCTGGCCGATGCGCGAAGGTATCCCGATCAACTCTATCTCCGGCATCGTTTCCTCCTCTTCGGCCGGCAGGGTCAGAGCCGGTGGAAACCGCGTCAGATTGTCTTCGGAGAAAAAAGAAGCCTTGTTGTCGGGGTCTTTCACCATCGCCGAAGGATAGTCCCAGTAAAAGTCGGCGATGCCCTGTTGCTGCAAAAGCGTCATCAAGTCTTTTTCCGCGGCCGTCAGGGCGTTCAGCCCCACGAAGACGATCCGGCGGTAAGGCAGTTCACAACCGCCCTCCCGCCGGATCCGCTCCGTCACTTCCCGGAAAATCATGCCTTCGTAGCCGATACCCTCCGCCGCCAGCGTCTCGCGCAGTTCGACGTAGACGGCGTAAAGAAGCTGCCATATTTTCAGGAAATACTGCTGACTGGCATTTTTCCCCTCCGCCCGGAACGAAGACCAGAAAGAACGGATCGCCGTCAGCTGCGATTCGTTCAGGTAGTCGAAATGCGCTTCGAGATCGTGCAGATCCGTGATATTGGTAAACAGCCGCCGCGCGTCGACCAGGTATTTATCCACATCGTCGAAATCGTTCAGCAGCATCTCGCCCCAGTACACGAAATCGTCAAACGCCTCCTCCCGTCCGCTGTGACGGATATAAATCCGGTACAGCAGAAACAGCAGCCGGATACGGTCTGCCGGCTGTTTGCCGCTCAGCTGGAAAAACAGTCCGCTAATGGTCAGTACAGCCGGAGCAAAGAGCGGTTTCCCGGCTGCCCGGGCGAGGTATTTCCTGAAAAACAGTCCCGCCCGGCGGTTTGGAAAAACAAACGCCAGGTGTTGAATCTCCGTTCCGTATTGCCGGTAAAAAGCCGTCGCTACCTGTTGCAGAAAAGGGGTCATGCCGTTTTATCCGTTACACGTTCGTTACTCGGGGGAAGGAATTTCAGGGTTCGATTTCCAGCATGACAACCGACTTGGCCGGCAAGCGCACGGAGAGCGTGTTTTTCGACAGTCTGGCGTCCTTGAAATCCTTTACCCCGACGACGTCCGGCCGTTCAAACGTATTGTGATCCGTGATTTTTTCCGCCGTCAGAATCTTTCCCGACACGGATTTGGCGTTCACGCCCCGCAGTTCGCTCTCCACGGTCTGCGTCCGGTTGGGGTCGAGGTTGACCAGCGCAAGGTGAATCTTTCCCGCCGCATCCTTCGAGGCCGACACGCTGACGGCGTCCATCGTCCGGCCGTTCAGTTCATACTTGCCGCTTGTAAGGGAAACGGGCAGCAGCGTGGCATCGTGATGCACCTGATAGAGCCAGAACGTCCAGTAGGTCGGCGTAAGCAGCATCTTTTCCTCTTCGGTCAGGATCATAGCCTGCAACACGTTGACCGTTTGCGCGATGTTGGCCATCGTCACCCGGTCGCAGTGCGCGTTGAAGATATTGAGCGTCACGGCGGCCAGAATCGCGTCGCGCAGGCTGTTTTGCTGATACAGGAAACCGGGGTTGGTGCCGGGTTCCACGTCGTACCACGCGCCCCATTCGTCCGGAATCAGTCCCACCCGCTTCTGCGGGTCGTACCGGTCCATGATCGTGGCGTGTTTCGTCACCAGTTCGTCGATCAACAGCGCTTTTTCGAGCGTCGTGAAATATTCCGCCTCGTCAAACTGCGTAGCCGACCCTTTCTTGCCCCAGTGGTTGGGCACCGTGTAGTAATGCAGCGAAAGCCCCTGCATATGCCGGCTGGCGTTTTTCATCAGCGTTTCCGTCCAGTGATAATCGGAGGAATTGGGGCCGCCGGCGATCTTCTGCAGCCGGTTGTCGCCGTAGTTGCGGCAAAACGTGGCATAACGGCGATACTGGTCGGTATAGAACTCGGCCGTCATGTTGCCGCCGCACCCCCAGTTTTCGTTGCCCACGCCCCAGAACTTCACCTTCCACGGTTCCGCGCGTCCGTTCTGCCGTCGCAGGTTGGCCATCGGGCTTTCGCCGTCGGAAGTGATATATTCCACCCACTTGGACATTTCCTCCACCGTTCCGCTGCCCGCGTTGCCGCAGATATAGGGTTCGCAGCCCAGCTGTTCGCACAGGTCAAGAAACTCGTGCGTGCCGAAGCTGTTGTCTTCCACCACGCCCCCCCAGTGCGTATTGACCATCTTGGGACGCTCGCTGCGCGGCCCGATGCCGTCGCGCCAGTGATATTCGTCGGCAAAGCAACCGCCCGGCCATCGCAGATTCGGAATCCGGAGGTCGCGCAAAGCCTGCACGACATCGTTGCGGATACCGCGCGTATTCGGTATCGGAGACTCTTCGCCCACCCAGTAGCCACCGTAAATGCAATGACCCAGATGTTCGGAAAAATGTCCGTAAATATGCTTACTGATGATTTCCCTGCCCTGATCCGCGTTCACAATAAGTTTATTCTGCGCCCCGGCGGCAGAAGCGCATAGCAAAAAAAATGCTGTCATACAGCTTAAAAATACAATTCTCATGGAGTATCTACATATTAATAATGAATAATTTTCTGTTGACAATACACTGCTATTGTCTGCCGCAAAAGTAAGGAAAAATAAAATCAGTTTAGGTATAACCTTGAATAATCATAATGAAAAAGCCAAAAGAAAGGATTACCGAAAGCGGTAATCCTTTCTTTCGGCTTTTTTGCCGGATATCAACCATACTCCGCTAAAGCTCTTCAAACTTTTTGACTGCCCTGACAAACCGTCCCAGATCCCTTGTATTATGTGCTATCGAGAGGAAGTTTGCTTCAAACTGCGACGGGGAAAGGTAGAAGCCCTTTTCCAACATGTAACGGAAAAACGCCCCGAATCGGCGGGTGTCGGCTTTTTTTACCTCGGCAAACGAAGTGGGCGTCCGGGGAGTGAAAAACAGCGTGAACATGGAACCGGCACGGGACAGGGAGATGCTTTTCCCCCGAATCGCCTTCGACAGGTCGGTAAAGAAATCGGATGCAGTCGTTTCCAGCTGTTCGTGATAGTCGTGCCTGACCAGCGCTTGCAGGGTGGCGGCGCCCGCCTGCATGGCTACCGGGTTGCCGGACAGCGTGCCGGCCTGATAGACGGGGCCGTCCGGAGCCAGCAAGTCCATGATGTCCGCCCGGCCTCCAAATGCCGCCGCGGGGAATCCGCCGCCCAGGATTTTCCCCAGCGTCGTCAGATCCGGACGGATCCCGGTTTGTCCCTGTACACCGCCCATCGTCAGCCGGAATCCGGTAATTACTTCGTCGAAAACAAGCAGTGAACCGCAGCGTGTTGTCAGGTCGCGCAGGTATTGCAGGAATCCGTTGTGCGGCAGCACCACGCCCATGTTGGCAGGTACGGGTTCTACTATGACGGCGGCGATGGCCGTTCCTTTTTTGCGGAACAGCTCCTTGACGGCGTCGAAGTCGTTGAACGGCAGACTGACGGTACTGGCCGTGAACGACGCCGGCACGCCGGCCGACGACGACTCGGCCAGACCGGTCACGCCGGAGCCGGCGGCAACCAGCAGGTGATCGGCGTGGCCGTGGTAGCAGCCGTCGAATTTCACGATCAGGTCGCGCTTTGTATAGCCCCGCGCCAGGCGGACGGCGCTCATCACGGCCTCGGTGCCGGAGTTGACGAAACGGACTTTTTCCATCGAGGGAACATGTTGGTTTACCAGTCGCGCCAGGGTGGTTTCGTAGGGCGTAGGCAGGCCGTAGCTTGTCCCGTTGAATACGGCTTCGCGGATGATCTTGTCGACCGACCGGTATCCGTGGCCGAGGATAAAGACGCCCCAGGACATGCAAAAGTCCGTGAAGCGGTTGCCGTCGACGTCCATCAGCGTAACCCCCTTCGCCCTGTGGATAAACAGGGGAGGCGTTTCCACGCTTTTCAGCGACCGTACCGGACTGTCCACGCCTCCGGGCAGATAGCGCAAGGCCTCTTCCGCGGCCTTTACGGATTTGATTCGTTGCATAAGCATTCGTTTTTGTTTTTTATTTGGTTGACGTATGTTTCCCATTCCCTGAATTTGACGATTTCCTCGTCGATCAGGCGCTCGGCTTTCGCCGCTTCGCCCGCGCGCAGGTGCAGGTTTGTTTTTGCGAACTGTTCGATCTGCTCCAGGTCGAAGAGCTGCACGCCCTTGCGTTCGGCCAGCGCCGGCTCCACGTCGCGCGGAAAGGCCAGGTCGAATACCAGCAGCTCCTTTTCCTCCGGCAGGTCGTCGGCGTGAATGATCGTGTGAGGGGCAGACGTGGCGCAGATCAGGATGTCGGTAAAGTCGAGCATCCGCTTTTTCTCGTCCAGCGAAATGGCCGTCGCGCGATACTTCGCGGCCAGCTGTTCCGCCCTGTCGAGGCGCCGGTTTGACAGAAAGACGGTCATTGTCCGGCGATCCGTCAGGAATTTCAGAATATCTTCCGTCAGTTTGTTGACGCCGATGATGCTGACGACTTGCCGGTTCAGTTCCGGGCAGGTCTTCTTCAGGATCTCGACCGTCACCTGACTGTGCGAGACGGCTCCCTCGGCAATCCGTGTTTCCGTACGCACCCGCTTGCCGGTGTGCATCGCCGTTTGAAAGAGGCGGTGCATCGGGGCGGACAGCCGGTATTTTTCGCAGGCCTCCAGGTAGGCAGTTTTCAACTGCCCCTGGATGGCGCGTTCGCCGGTCAAGCTTGATTCCAGGCCGGCGGCCACGCGGTAGAGGTGACGGATCACGCCGTCCGTCACGGCGCCTTCGCCCCAGTAGCGCTCGATCCGGTTGCAGGTCTTGAGCAGAACGTGCGGACGGGCGTCCTCCGCCGGCGGCAGGGCGGCGTACCGTTCCCGCTCCGACAGCGAAAAGCGCGTGTGATCCATCAGCGTGCAGTGTATCATCGGAGGTCCAGGAGGTTTTTTTCGGTGAGTTGCCGGATGCGGTTGCGGACGCGGATAGAGCGGCGCACGTCCCGCGCGTCGGACGAGACGGCGACCGTCAAGTGCCCCTCCCGGTGGATTGCGGGCGAAATGAAATCGCACTCGCCCGGGTTGTCGCACACGCTGGCCAGCAGCTGGCGGCGTTCGCATTCCGCCTTGACGGCGGCATTCAGTTCCCTGCGGCCCGTACAGATGTAAACCAGAAAGGCGCCGTCCAGATCCGACGGTTCGTACGCCTTCCGCACCCGTTCAAAGGGCAGGGCGTCGAATCCGGGATGAAACTCCGGCGCAACGACTTTGGCCGTGGAGGTATACCGGCTCAGGACGGCGGCCTTGTGCAGGGCGACGCGCCCCCCGCCGATCAGGACGATTGCCCGGCCGTCGATACGGATGGAAACGGGTAGAAACTGGAGTGTCTGCATCGGTTTGAAAGGATTAGCGTCTGTGAAGTCCACACTCCCTGTGTTCGGGATGTTCCCACCACCACCGTCCGGCGCGCACGTCCTCGCCGGGTTGCACGGCGCGCGTGCAGGGCTGGCATCCGATGCTGGGGAAGCCTTTGGCGTGAAGCGCGTTGCAGGGCACGCCGTTCGCACGGATATAGTCCCACACCTCCGCCTCCGTCCACCGCACCAGCGGATTGACCTTGATCAGCCCGTTGGCCCCGTCCCACTCCACGGTCTGCACCCCCGTGCGCGTCACCGACTGCTCCTGCCGCAGGCCGCAAATCCACGCCTCCAGCGGCGACAGGGCGCGCAGCAGCGGCTCGATCTTCCGCGCCCGGCAGCAGGCCTTGCGCTTCTCCACGCTCTCGTAGAACCCGTTCACCCCGCCGTTGTCCCTCACGCACTGCTCGACGGATTCCGACCGGGGGAAATACACCTCCAGCTTCACGCCGTAGTGCAGGCCGGTACGGTCAATCAGCGAGCAGGTTTCGGGAAACAGCCGTCCGGTGTCGATCGTAAAAATCCGTGCCTCGCGATCCGTCTTCCGAATCATGTCCGTCAGCGCCTGATCCTCCGGCCCCAGGCTCGACGCCAGCGCGATGCGTCCCCGAAAGGCTTCCAGGAAATACGCCACCGTCTCCGTAGCCGGCCGTCCCTCGAAACGCCGGTTCAGTTCCCTGATTTCTTCTTCCTTTTCCTTCTCCATAAGATACACGGTTTAAATAGCCGCCTTCAAGTTTTTCGTATCACATGCCGAAATTTTCAGAGAGTACGCTGGAATTTCCGGAGTATACTCTGAAGTTCCCGGAGTATACTCTGAAGTTTTCAGAGAGTACTCTGAACTTTCTGGAGAGTACTCTGAAGTTTTCAGAGAGCACTCTGAAGTTTCTGGAGAGCACTCTGAAGTTTCTGGAGAGTACTCTGAAGTTTCTGGAGAGCACTCTGAACTTTCTGGAGAGCACTCTGAAGTTTTCAGAGAGCACTCTGAATTTTCTGGAGAGCACTCTGAACTTTCCAGAGAGCACTCTGGAATTTCTGGAGTATACTCTGAAGTTTCCAGACCCAAGTCTGAAGTTTCCAGACCCAAGTCTGAAGTTTCCAGACCCAAGTCCGAAGTTTCCAGACCCAAGTCCGAAGTTTTCAGACCCGGGTCTGAAGTTTCCAGACCCAAGTCTGAAGTTTCCAGACCCAAGTCCGAAGTTTCCAGACCCAAGTCCGAAACTTCCGTACCCAAGTC
>JAITQL010000244.1 GCA_031288935.1 Tannerella sp. | reverse complement strand
GCTTCCGACTGCGAATCCATCCGCTTGCAGCGCATACAGGGGGTGATTGAAAAGGAAACCGAGGCGGCGAAGGGAAAGGCTTACAAGGGCTTCAAACTGTATGCGGACTACAAGGAGCTGCTTGCGCGCAAGGATATTGACGCGATAATCATTGCCACGCCGGATCACTGGCATGTGATCCAGACCATCGAAGCGTGCCGCGCAGGGAAGGATGTGTACGTGGAAAAGCCCATGTCGCACAGCCTCGCCGAGGGTCGTGCCATGGCAGACGCCGTAGCGAAGTACAACCGCGTGTTGCAGGTAGGCAACATGCAGCGTTCGTGGCCTAACTTCAGGCACGCCTGCGAACTGGTACGCAACGGATACATTGGCGAAATCCGCGAGATCAAGGTCGCGGTAGGCGTGCCGCCCGTGAAATACAACCTGCCGGCGCAGCCCGTGCCGAAGTCCCTGGATTGGGAGCAGTGGATTGGCCCGGCGCCCATGAATCCGTTCAACGACGAACTGATTTTCATGGAACGCGGCGGATTCCCCAACTGGCGAGACTACCGGGAATACGGCGGAGGCATGGTGGCCGACTGGGGCGCTCACATGTTCGACATCGCGCAGTGGGCGATGGGCATGGACGATTCCGGCCCCGTCGAATATTTCCCGCCGGACGTGAAAAAGCGGATCCCGCTTACGATGCGTTATGCCAACGGCACCGTTATGACACACGAATATAACATTCGCAAGACGGATAGCAATTCCGTCCGTTTCATTGGTGAAGACGGTGTGATTGACATCAGCCGGAGTTTTCTGGATACGATTCCGTCCAAGTTGCAGGATCAGGTCATTGGCGACAATGAAATCAGACTCTACCACAGCGACGATCATTATGCGGATTTCCTCAACTCCATCAAGACACGTAAACAGCCGCTCAGTACCGTTGAAGTGGGTCATCGCACGGCCAGCGTCTGCCACATTGCCAACCTGTGTTACGAGCTGGATCGTCCGTTGACATGGAATCCCGAAAAGGAAACGTTTTTTGCCGATGCCGAAGCCAACCGGCGCCGCAGCAATCCGCTCCGGGCGCCATATACGCTGGATGTATAAAACGCGAGAAGTGATTTTAATCATATCCTGAAATAAAAATGATGATGACAGACAGACGACATTTTCTTAAAACATTAGGCGGCGTAGCCGCCTTCTCCATTATTCCGCGTCATGTGCTGGGGAGGGGTTTTATCGCTCCCAGCGACCGGTTGACGAAAGGGATTATCGGTACCGGAGGCATGGGGCGCGGCCATGTGAATTATGGCGGTACGCGCCTGGTGGCGGTATGCGACGTGGACAAAAAGCATTTGGAACTGGGTAAAAAGTTGGTAACGGACAAGATCAAGGCATACGACGATTTCCGTGCATTGATTCACGATCCGGAGGTAGACATTGTGCATATAGCTACTCCGCCGCACTGGCACGGCATCATGTCCGTAGAAGCAGCCAAAGCCGGAAAAGACGTATGGTGCGAAAAACCGATGACCCGTACCATTGGCGAAGGCAAGCGGGTCATGCAGGCCATGCAGCAGTACGGGCGGATATACCGCCTCAATACCTGGTTCCGTTTTACCGACCAGTTTTACGGTCTGGGCACGCCGGTCAAACCGCTCAAGAAACTTGTGCAAAGCGGCCTGCTGGGATGGCCTTTGAAAGTGACCGTCAGCAAGCATACCGGTTTTGACTGGAAATTTTACTGGGTAGGAAAAGAATACCTGGAACCCGAACCGATACCGGCCGAACTGGATTACGATTCCTGGTTAGGCCCGGCGCCTTACAAGCCGTATAACGTTCACCGTACACATGGCACATTCCGCGGATACTGGGATTACGACGGCGGCGGACTGGGTGACATGGGACAGCATTACATCGACCCCGTGCAATATTTGCTGGGGAAAGACCATACCAGTCCCGTGAAGGTGGAAGTGGATGCTCCGCAACAGCATCCGGATGCTGTGGGAACGTGGCGTTCCATTACCTATACGTATGATGACGGTTGTCAGATTGTACTTTGGGGAGGAGATTTCGGCGACCCGAATACGCCTTACATTGCCGGCACGAAGGGAAATGTATATAAAAACTTTATCTGCGATATTCCGGATTGGGAGAAAAAAGTGGCAGATTTCCCGGAACCGGATCCGCAGGCCACAGATTTTATTGAATGTGTGAAAACACGTCAGCCTTTTGCTTTGAACGAACGCAACGGATTCCGTTCGGCTACGATTGTAAACATGGGCGCTGTGGCGTTGCGTCTGAACAGGACGCTCCTGTTCGACCCCGTGAAGCTCGAATTTATTAACGATGAGGCAGCCAACCGTTATCTGGAACAACCGATGCGCGCCCCGTGGAGTATTTAACCACCTCAAAGGAGAACGAATTTATGAGAAAGATAATATTATCAATCAGTAGCGTCATCTTGTTTTGCGCAAGCATCCTGATGGCCCAGTCGCCGGCAAACAGAACGGCGCAAACCATTATTGCCGATGTACTGGCGCAGATGCCGGCCGAGAATCAGGCCGATTATAACCGCCAGATAAGCGATTTGGTTTCTACCGGAGAGGAGGGAATCCTGACCTTGGTGAAAAAGATACTTCCTCCCGGAAAGGGAAGTAACGCCCTGGTGGATTATGCCCTGAGCGGGATTACGCATTACGTTTCCGCCGCGGGGCAGGAAACTGCCCGGCAGACGACCGCCAATGCCTACAAAAAAGCGTTGGCAACTGTAACCGAATCGGAGACAAAAGCCTTTTTGAATGTCCAGCTTCACATGCTTGGCGAAGGCGAACCGCCGGCCGTACCGGTTGCGCAGTTGCTTCCGAAAATCACGAAGTCGTCACCGGTACATTTGCGTATCGCCGCCCTTCAGGAAGACATCCTGAAAGCGGTGAGCCGGGAAGGTAAAAAGGAAAAGGAACTCTCCGCAAAAGTATTGGCTGCGCTGAAAGATCCGTCGATCGAATACCGTAACGCCGCGCTGGACTTTGCATCGCCGTTTGCAGGTAAAGAAATTTATGCCGCGCTTTTAAAGGCGCTGCCGAAAGCAAAGACGGACGTAAAGACGGACATTCTCAACTGGCTTGGGCGCGAAGCGCAGTGTCCCGAAAAACGAGCCGTATTGGGCAGTGTGGAGACCGGCATTGAGACGACAATCGTACAATCGCTCCAAAAGGAGCTGGAAAGCGCTGATTTCAGTGTGAAGCAGGCTGCCGCATGGGCTTTGGTACGGCTTGGCCAGACACAGGCTATTCCGTCGATTGCCGCCCTGCTGACAAGCGATGATCCGCAAACGGTCGCTTTAGGACAGGAGGCGCTGGCTTCTTTCAAGGGAAATATCTCTCCGGAAGTTGCCAGGGTGATTCCTTCCGCAACGGACAAGGGTAAGATTGCCGGCCTGGAACTGCTGGCGTTGCGTAAATCCACTGCTCATCTTAACAGTGTGCTGGAACAGACTAAATCCGCTTCCCCGGAAGTGAAGGCAGCTGCCTACAATGCGTTGAAGGATGTGGTGGGTGAAAAAGACCTGACGAACGTGTGCGGTATGTTGGAGTCTTCGGAAAAACAAGCAACCGAACCGTTGCAGCAAGCCGTGATTTCGTCGTTATCTTCCCGGCCGGCTGCCCAGCGGGTGGAAACGTTGATCCGCCGGATGTATCAGGCCGGCGACAGCAAAAAACATTTATATTATCTGCCGCTGGCAACTACGGGTGAAAGCAAGGCGCTGGATTTGATTGTAGGCGGATTTGCCAAAAGTAGCGGCGACGCCAAAGATGCTGCATTCGATGCCTTGTTGAACTGGAACGGTTTTGATGTTGCCGGTGAACTCTATGACATTTGTAAAACAGCTTCCGCGTCTTCTTATTTCGACCGTGCCATCACGTCTTACGTCAAACTGGTCTCCGATCCGGCATTGACCGGTGAAAACCGCTTGATTTATTTGCGGAAAGCAATGGAAATTGCCAAAACGGACGCGCAGAAGAATGCCATCCTGACGCAAATCGGCAAGACCGGCACTTACCCGGCGCTGCTGTATGCGGGTGAATT
>JAITQL010000114.1 GCA_031288935.1 Tannerella sp. | reverse complement strand
ATTCGCGATATCGTCATACGTATCTAGTTGGCAATAACTTTCCACCCTTTCCCGATCTAATTGCAAAAATACAACATCTGCAATTAATTCGGTCCCTTTATTCTGCAAAGGTACGAGTTGATATACTTCCCTCGGCATGCTTTTGTGCATGGCACCTGTCCCGTTGGGGACAGGATGCCGGTAGAAAATCGGATGTGATCCACCCGCCCGAATCCCGCAGGGATGGCATGTGATATGACCGGCATATCCTCCCGGACGGGATTCCGCCGGATTCTGAAACCTTCTGTTTTCTACCGGCATTTCGTCCCCAACGGGACAGGTGCAATGCACAAAACCATCCCGCGTAAAGTATGAGAAAATACCGCGAGACGTTTGGCATGAAGCAAACAAGTGAAGCCGCGTTTGTTTTTGTTCGTTCTTTTCCATACATTCGCGGCGTCGTTTCGGGCGGGCATTAACGGACTTCGTGCCTGTCGGGGCGTCAAAATGAAAGATGATGAAGCTCGAGAAGTCCCGTATCAGTAAAACTATCAGATTTATGAAACATTCTCTGGAGTCGGAGGCTCTGTCGCGGCGTGATTTTATCCGCCGCACCTCCCTTGGCGCAGCGGCCATGGCGCTGACGCCGGCAAGCAGTCTGCTGGCGCATCCGGCCAAGCCGTTCTGGCCGAAAAACGCGAAGAAATACCGGATCTACATGATCGGTCATGCCCATTTGGATGTGGTATGGCTGTGGCCGTGGCAGGAAGGGCTGGCCGTGGCGCACAGTACGTTCCGCTCGGCGCTCGAACGGATGAAGGAAACGCCCGACCTGGTGTTTACTTCCAGTTCGGCCCTGTATTACAAATGGGTGGCAGCGAACGATCCGGACATGCTGGCCGAAATCCGCCGGCGGGTGGCCGAAGGGCGCTGGAATATCGTCGGCGGCTGGTGGATAGAGCCGGATACGAACATCCCGTCGGGCGAGTCGATGGTACGTCAGGGGCTGTACGGACAGCGCACGTTTCAGGAACTGCTCGGACGCCGCGCCGAAGTGGCCTTTACGGCCGATTCGTTTGGTCATGCAGGCACTTTGCCGCAGATATTCAAGTTGCAGGGCATGGACAGTTATGTGTTCATGCGTCCCGGCGGCGGCGAAAAGGACTTGCCGGCCAACCTGTTCTGGTGGGAAGCGCCGGACGGCAGCCGTATCCTGGCTTACCGTATCCACCATCATTACGGCAGTCTGGATCAGGGTGAAGCCCGAACCACGCGCGAGGACATCCGCGGCGCGGCGGAATATATTCCGCAGCATCCCGTGCCGATGATCATGAAGTTCTTCGGCGTGGGCGACCACGGCGGCGGCCCTTCCAAGGCGCATATCGGGGTGATCAACGAAGCGCGGGCGGAAAAAGAGGCGCCGGTGATTTTCTACAGCAGCATCGACCGCTATTTCAGCGATGTGCGGCAACAGCACGACCTGAGCCAACTGCCTGTGGTCAGGGACGACCTTCAGCATCATGCGCCGGGATGCTATACGGCCGACAGCGCCATCAAACGGAACAACCGCCTGGCCGAGGCTGCCCTGGTGACGGCGGAAAAGATCGCCGCCGCCGGCTCCGTCGCCTGGAAGGTGCGCTATCCCGGGGAAGCGCTCGCCGAAGCATGGGAAAAAATACTTTTCCTGCAATTTCACGACAGTATGGCCGGGACGTCGCTGGTTTCGCAGTATCAGTATGCCCGGCACGGATACGGCCATGCGCTGGATGTGGCGGAAGACATCACGTTTCTGACCCTGCAAAAGCTGGAATGGCAGGTGGCGGCCGAAGACCCGGAGGCCCGGTATATGGTCGTGTTCAATCCGCACGCATGGGAATACCGCGGAGTGATACGGTACGAATCCGATCGCGGGAGCATCTGTTATACGGACGACAAGGGACGCGAGTTTCCGTCGCAGTGGATCACCGGTCAGGCGCAAACACACGGCCGCCACACGCTGTTGCTGCAGGTCGTCGTTCCGCCGGCGGGATACTGCCAGATCAAAGGCGTCGCCTGCGAATCGCCCCTGGCAGTCAACTCTCCGGCACGGGCGGAAGAGCGCCGTTTGGAGAACGAGTACTATGTGCTCTCCTTTTCGGATCGGGGGACGGTCGGGATTTTCGACAAGGAAACGGGGAAACAGGTCTTTGCGGGCGGCGAAACGGGTTGCCGGGCGGTGGTGATTGACGATCCGAGCGATACGTGGAGCCACGACGTCAAAACGTTTGCCAACGAAATCGGGGCTTTCGGAAACGCATCGGTCAAACGGTTGTACAACGGACCGCTGCAGGCCACTGTTCGGGTAACGACGGTCTTCGGCAAGTCTGCCCTGACAGTAGACTGGTCGCTGACGGCCGGTTCAAGGCGCATAGACGCCGAGGTAACGCTTGACTGGCACGAACGTCTGAAGATGCTCAAGTTCTCGTTCCCGGTGGACGTAAGCGATCCGGTACCGACGTACGAAAGTCCTTACGGATTCATTGTCCGCCAGCCAAACGGCGATGAAGATCCCGGACACCGGTGGATGGACGTCACCGGCCGCCGCGACGGCGCGACCTGCGGCCTGGCGGTCATCAATGATGCCAAGTACGGTTACAGCGCGACGGGAAACGACATGCGCATTTCGGTGGTTCGATCGCCGGTATATGCCCACCACCAGCCGAAAGAACTGCTGCCGGACGCGGAGTACGAATGGATGGATCAGGGCATGCAGACGTTCCGCATGGCGCTTGTGCCGCATAAAGACAGCTGGAAGGAAATCAACCTCCCCCGCATGGCCGAGGAGTTTATGACGCCACCCATCCCGATCTATCAGGGTATTCATCCGGGCACGATGCCCAAGTCCGGTTCGTTCCTGGAGGTGGCGGATGCGCCGAATGTGACGGTCGCGGCCATCAAGCAGTCGGAGGAGGGCAATGATACGATCCTCCGTCTGGTAGAAACGCTGGGACGGGATACTCCCGTGACGCTGCGTTTCCCGTCGGCCGGTTTCAGCTGGAGCGGAAAGATGAGAGGCTGCGAAATCAAAACCTTGCGGTTGAATACGGATACGGGAAGTGTCAGAGAGGTGAATCTGCTGGAAGAATAACCGGAGGGTTGCTCCCGGAGCCGGTATCCGGTTCCGGGTGATCCTCTTCCCCGGCGGCGGAAAAGTCATACCGCTCTTCCGTCAGTCCTTCGGTGGCGACCCACTGGCGAGTGTCTTGCATAAATTGCCGGCAGGCTTCCTGTTCGTGGCCGGCAAGGGCGACGGTATCAGCCACGGACGGCGTCAATATCCGGTACTTGGGCAAAGAAACCCAGACCGGCGTGTATGACGGGTGGATGGCAAGCGGCTGTCCATCCGTTTTTTCAAGATCAAGCGTGACGATCAGCCCTCCGTTGCGGTAACGGTTCCGTTGATTCGATACCAGATTGCCTAAGGAATAAACGGTGACCGCACGTGCGACGCTATCGTCATCCATGATCAGTTCAATCGGTTGAACGACGTGCGGATGGCTGCCCGCCACAATTTCCACTCCCCGTTGATGGCAAAACCCGGCCAGCAGGCGTTGCGTCGCATTGGGCTTGCGGACATATTCGTCGCCCCAGTGAAAGAATACGATTACACAGTCCGTCTCCGTACGGTCTATCCCGGACAAGTCCTGCGCAATGGCCAGCGTATCTGTCAAATTGACGATAGCCCCCTGCGGTATCGGCAATCCGTTCGTGCCGTAGGTATAATTGAAAATCGCAAACCGGATGCCGTTTACGTCAATCCGGAGCGGATGAAGGCGGTTGTATTGCAGGCTGTCGGCAAACGCGCCGGTGTAGGCAATGCCGAGCGAGTCAAGATACTTTATCGTGCAATCAATACCCGTCCGCCCGTTATCGCAGATGTGGTTATTGGCCAGGACGGCTACGTCAATTCCCATCTCCGGCAGCGCCTCGGCCAGCGCCGGCGGCGAACGGAATTGCGGGTATCCGGTATAACGACCGGAAGGCGTCAGCGTCGTTTCAAAATTGAGTATCGCAAGGTTTGCTCCTTGAAAAACAGGTTTTACAAACTGGAAAGACTCCGCGTAATCATATCCGCCTTCGGAGTTTCGCGCCGCCTTCACCTGCGGCACGTGCTGCATCAGATCGCCGGCCAGGACAAGTCGGACATGCGAACTGCAAGAAACAAACGACGTGGAATCGCCCTCACACGAGAGCGCTTGTTTCTCCGCATGGTTCGACGTGAAGGTCCATGTAGCAAATCCTGTGGCGACAACCATCAGGATACTTGTCGCTAACGCATATTTTAGTGGAGAGGTCAACATCTTCAACTGTTTTCGTACCACGAAGCGTACATATGGTAATTGCGGGCGATTTTCTGATTGATTTCCTTTGCCTGATCGGAAGCAACCTTCTTTACGAACCGGGCAGGTACGCCGGCATAGATGCTGCCCGGTTCCACCTGCGTGTTACTCAGTACCACCGACCCGGCAGCGATAATAGCGCCTTCGCCGATAACGGCATGATCCAGCACTACCGCTCCCATTCCAATCAACGCGCTGTCACAAATCTTCGCGCCGTGAACAGTGACGTTATGTCCGATAGAAACGTCGTTGCCGATTTCGATAACCGACTTTTCATAGAGTGTATGCAGAACCGAACCATCCTGTATATTGACTCCGTTACCGATACGGATGGAATTGACATCCCCCCGCAACACCGTACCGAACCAAATACTGCAACCGTTACCAATCACTACGTCTCCAATGATTACTGCGTTGTCAGCCAGATAAGTATTTTTGCCAATGAGAGGCGTAAAACCTCTGACGGATTTAATAAGTGCCATAATTTTCTTCGTTTTTCAAATGAAATTGCCCACAAAAGTATGTTAATATCTTCATTTACAAAAAAAATATCGTCGGAAATTTTGTTGGTAATTAAACTATCCGTAATTTTGCAGTCGATTTTTACGGTAAAGCATTAAAATATAGTAATAAACAAAAGCAATTTATGATCGTAGTTCCATTGAAAGAAGGCGAAAGCATTGAGCGAGCGCTGAAAAAGTTTAAACGGAAATTTGAGAAAACCGGTGTGGTAAAAGAATTGAGAACCCGTCAGGCATTCACAAAGCCCTCTGTGAAAAAGAGGAAACAGCGTATTCGTGCAATTTACGTACAGCAACTTCAACAAGCTGAAGATTGATAGCCTGAAAATATTTTTCTTTTTTCCTTGCTCTGTTGAGTTTTTCTTCATATATTCGTTGCATCAAAAAAATGTGACGTGAGATATGTGTGTTGATTCATTTTTGAGTTATCTTCGTTATGAAAGAGGTTATTCCGATCATACGGTAAGAGCTTATCATTGCGATTTGCTTCAATTTGAAGTATATATCCGGAAATGTTCGGAAAATAATTCATTCGATCCCGACTTGATTGATATGGATCAAGTCCGAAATTGGATGATAACTTTATTGGATTGTAAGGTGATGCCGTCTTCTGTCAGGCGCAAATTGACTGCGCTCAGGACTTTTTTCAGATTTCTTGTCAAGCAGGGAATCATGGAGAAAAATCCGGCACAGTTTGTTCAAGGGCCGAAAAGAGGGAAGTTATTGCCTTGCTTTGTCAAAGAAAGGGAATTGGCGCAACTTTTGGACGGAGATGGTTTTCAAGATGATTTTGAAGGGATGAGAGACCGGCTGATGTTGGAATTGTTTTACGAGACGGGGATCCGGCGGATGGAACTCGTTACTCTTCGGCAGGCTGATGTGGATTTTGGCGCAATGCAACTGAAAGTGACCGGAAAACGAAACAAACAACGGCTGATACCATTTGCCGGGCGTTTGCAAGAGATGATGGCGGCATATGTGGCAATGCGAGAAAAAACAGTGGGAACAGCAGATGAATGTTTTTTTGTCAAAAAAAATGGAACATCCTTGTCCCCGTCAATTGTTTATCGTATCGTGAAACAGGCCTTGACGGATATTCCGACCTTGGCCAAACGTAGTCCGCACGTATTAAGACATTCCTTTGCAACGAGCATGTTGAATAATGGCGCGAAGTTGAATACTGTGAAAGAATTGCTCGGACACAGCAGTTTGGCTTCTACCTCCATTTATACGCACGTTACTTTTGAAGAATTGAAAAAAGTGTATCATGCTCATCCGAGAGCAAAAATGTAAGGAGGGAAAAATATGGAAATTAAAATTCAAGCGATTCATTTTGATGTTTCGGAGCGGTTAGAAGCTTTTGTCCAGAAAAAAATTTTAAAGTTGGAACAGTTTCATGACGGTATCCTGACAGCGGAAGTGAATTTACGGGTAGTTAAACCGGAAACAGCTCAAAACAAACAAGCCAGCGTTCGGTTAAAAATCAAAAACAACGAATGTTTTGCCGAAAAAATCAGTGATACGTTCGAAGAAGCTATTGACCACGTTTCAGATGCTTTGGAGAAACAATTGGTTAAACTAAAAAAGGGGGTGAATAAAAAAACCGCCCATAAATTTTGGAATATCATAAATAATGCCTAAATTTGCAGCCGTTTCGCCGTAAGGTGGAACGGCTTCCATACTTAAGCCTCTTTAGCTCAGTTGGCCAGAGCACGTGATTTGTAATCTCGGGGTCGTTGGTTCGAATCCGACAAGAGGCTCAAGGAGGGGTAAAGCAGGGTTTTCTTCTTTTGAAAGAGGGTGAAACGTTCAAATGAGAGACATTGAGGAATGTTTCCCGATTGTGTTATAATGTATAGGAATGCCTGTGTAGCTCAGCGGTAGAGCACTTCCTTGGTAAGGAAGAGGTCCCGAGTTCAAGTCTCGGCACCGGCTCGATAGGTGTGGATGAATAATGGATTAAATGAATATAATTTTTAAATAGAGACAATTATTATGGCAAAAGAACATTTTAACAGGACGAAACCGCATGTAAACATCGGTACGATTGGTCACGTTGACCATGGGAAAACAACTTTGACAGCAGCTATTACAACTGTTTTGGCGAAGAAGGGTCTGTCTGAGGTGCGTTCGTTCGATTCAATCGACAATGCTCCGGAAGAGAAGGAAAGAGGTATTACGATTAATACGGCTCACGTGGAGTATGAAACCGCTAATCGCCACTATGCGCATGTGGACTGCCCGGGTCATGCCGACTATGTGAAGAACATGGTAACCGGTGCCGCCCAGATGGACGGTGCGATTATTGTGGTTGCTGCCACGGATGGTCCGATGCCCCAGACACGCGAACACATTCTGCTGGCACGCCAGGTAAACGTCCCGAAATTGGTCGTATTTATGAATAAATGCGACTCGGTAGACGACGAAGAAATGTTGGAACTCGTTGAAATGGAAATGAGAGAACTTCTTTCTTTCTATAATTTTGACGGAGACAATACCCCTGTAATTCAAGGATCTGCTTTAGGCGCTTTGAACGGTGATGCTAAGTGGGAAGACAAAATTATGGAATTAATGGATGCGGTGGATACATGGATTCCGCTTCCTCCGCGTGATG
>JAITQL010000103.1 GCA_031288935.1 Tannerella sp. | reverse complement strand
CGGGATATCCGGTATATCTCAAATAAATACGGCCGTTCCACTTATTTCCGGTCAGAACGACTTTATCTGCATTGATAATAATTACATTATCACCACAATCAACATGCGGAGTAAAATCAGGTTTGTACTTGCCGCGCAAAAGTTTGGCTACTTTCGAGCAAATACGTCCCAAGGACTGGCTGGTGGCATCAACCACTACCCACTCTTTGTTTACAGTTGCCTTGTTTGCAGAAATGGTCTTATAACTTAAAGTATCCACTGCTAAAACTTTTTTTTAATTAATACTAAAACCCTCCCATATCACCTATTTACCCGGACACATGGGTGAAACAATGAACTGAGAAATAACAATTTAAAACATTTTGATAATAATCGGCCTGCAAAGGTACAATCTTTTCTTTGAAAAAAAAACATTTACTGAATATTTTTTCTCTGATAGCCTGTTTTGTCGGGCAGAAACGCAGGGGGCAGTCCGTTGTATCGGCAACATGAAGTATTTCAAACGCAGTCCTTTTCATTATGGCGAGACGATTACGGAGAAGGGACATCGGCGGCAGGTGTGATAAACGTTTCGCCCTGTAGCGGTGCGGAAACATTCGCATAAGAATCGACTGCACGGACTTGCGGTGTGAGCGTCTTGCCGCGAGGCAGGCCGGTAAGACTTTCGGTCAATTCGGACGGCATCTGACTGTTGAGATAGAATTGCGAGAATTTGCGGAAGGAGTAAACAGACTGTCCGTCTTCCAGCAATTCGATAAGATAGTGATGTACTACCTCATTGTCGGTGGCCTGCGGGAAGGTTATGACATAGGATTCGTCCTCAAGGGCGCCAGTCAGTTTCGCATCGGGGGCGAAAACGGGAGCAGGCAGGCCGTTGCGGTCTTTATAGGTGAAGTTACTTCCGTCGTGAGGCGCCTTCACCAGCCAGCGCGGCAGCATCTCCTCGTTCCGGTACGTATCCCAGCGCGCTATTTCCACATCACCTCCGGACAGTACTTGCACAATCAGTCCTTCGGTCACCAGGTTGGCATTTTCGGGAATATTGCCGATGCTTACTTCGCCGTTGTCTACTTCACTACAGGTAGTACTGCCGTCGTTCACGGTAGTGAATACGCCCTGGTGTATTGAACGCGGATCGCCTGCCGGATAGTGCGAATGACCGCAGAAGACGATCGCCTGGGGATATTTGTTCAGAATGTCCGTGAAGTTGTCCGAACCCCAGCGATACAGCACGGATGAGCCGTAACAGGTGCCTAACGGAGGCTCGTGCACAAAGACGAAGATGGGTTTGCCGGGGTACTTTTGTGCCGCCTCAGCCATTTTTTGAGCCAGGTAGTCTTGTGCATCGGGATCGTAATCGCTTCCGGATTTCCCCTCTCCGCTGATGGTGATGAACGGATAGCCCTTGATGTCGACGAATTGATGCGCCGGCTGTCCCAGCTTGTCCAGATAGAAGGACGAGGGTATGCCGGCGGCTCTGACCTTGCCGGCGCTGCGCTTGATGTCGTGGCCGATGCCTGCAATCATGTAGTAGACCGCTACGCCTTCGGGTACGCACGTCCGGTCGCCGAAAACGGAGAGCAGTTCGTCAAATTCCGCCGGTTCACCGCTGTTGCAGAGGTCGCCCACGACGAAGATCGCATCTACCTGCGGCTGTTTGCCCAGCAGGTGTTTCAACGCACGGGGTACTTTCTCCGTAGCTCCCTTGCGACCAAAATGGGTATCCGAGATCACGGCAAAACGCGGCAGGTCGGGTTTGCGCTGACAAGCAACGGCCGCAACCGCCAATAGAAACAGAAGGCACCCTCTTGCGGTGCGCTTCGATACAGTATGAATGTTTGTCTTCATTGCTTCGTTCATTATTATTATATGGCAGGGATTCTGCATGAAATGTGCGGCTCTTGCCTTATGTATTCCTCCATTTCGATGCGAATCGGCTGGCAAAGATACACTCTTTTTCTTTGAAAAATAACAGGGGCATCGTTTAATGGGTTAGAAAAGACTGCGTAGAGATAGAGAAAGTTCAAGGTTCAAAGTTGAATGTTGAAAGTCGAATATTGTGGAGGATGCCCGCTAATGCTGGCAAGGGATACCCACCAGCGCTTGCAGGAGGCGCCCACCAATGCTGGCAG
The DNA here is from genome assembly GCA_031288935.1 of Tannerella sp. Taxonomy (GTDB): domain Bacteria; phylum Bacteroidota; class Bacteroidia; order Bacteroidales; family Tannerellaceae; genus Tannerella. The sequence continues at coordinate 13,438 of JAITQL010000103.1, read as the reverse complement.
GGGGAGAGAGAATTTCAAACGGTATTGCCATCATTCCACTTCAGGAAATGAATCTTTGAATCTTGCCCATTCGGAAGTTTCAACACCTGCCGTTTCATGAAAATCATCCGAATATTGTCTGAAAGAGGCAATATTTCCGTTAATTCTCAGTTATTTCATCGTTATAAACTCGCTATGGGTGTGAAAAGAAGTCTTTATTATCTCTTGTGGATCATAGTTGGCGGCGTGTGGATCGTTGCGTGCAGTACGAAGAAAAATACGACGGCGCACCGTCGTTTTCACGCGCTTACGGCGCGATACAATACCTATTTCAACGGAAAAACGTCGTTTGACGAATCGCTGGACGCGATGGTGAATGGCTATAAGGAGAATTACACCGAACGGATCTACATGTACCCCGTCAGTGCGCAGCCCAAGGACAAGAAAGAGACGGGAGGAGCGTTTGACCGCGCCATCGAAAAGGGAAATAAAGCCGTCAAGCAACATTCCATTCAGAAAAAACCGCCGCGTAAGGCCGGCTGGCAAAGCAACCCGAAGCAGGTCGCCCTGCAGGCGAAAGAGGAATACAATCCTTTTCTAAGACACTGCTGGATGCTGATCGGTCAGGGACAATTCTACAATGCCGACTTTCTGCAAGCCTCTGCTACCTTCTCGTACATTGCCCGTCATTATGCAACCGACCGGGAAATGGTGGCCGAGGCGCGTATCTGGCAGGCGCGCTGTTATGCGGAGATGAACTGGCTGTACGAAGCCGGCGCCGCGCTGGAGCGGCAGGACGAAAACGGTATTCCGCCCGCCAACCGGAAACAGTACGACCGTTTCCATGCCGATTATCTGATCAAAAGCGGACAGTTTGAAAAGGCGATTCCCTTCTTGCAGAAAGCCATCAAGTGGGAAAAGAATAAACGTCAGCGTACCCGGATGAGTTATTTGCTGGGACAGCTCCAGGCCGAACTGGGACAGAACGAGGCAGCCTACAAAACCTTCGGGAAGGTAGCTTCCGCCAATCCGCCCTACGAGCTGGAGTTTGCCGCGCGAATCCGTCAGACGGAAGTTTTTCCGGGCGCCAGTTACCAAAACGTCCTGAAAATGTTGCACCGCATGGCCAGAAGCGAGAAGAACAAGGACTATCTGGATCAGGTGTATTATGCCGTTGGAAACATTCACCTCAGCCGGCAAGACACCGTCAAGGCCATTGAAAACTATGCGCTCGGGATAGAAAAAAGCACGCAGAACGGACTGGACAAGGCCATTTGCCAGATACGGCTGGGCGATATTTACTTCGCACGGGAAGACTACGTCAACGCGCAGCCCTGTTTCAGTGGCGCCCTGGCCGGGATACGGAAAGAATACAGGGACTACGATCGGATTTCCCGGTTATCGGCTGTTTTGGACGAGCTGGTCGTACACGTAGAGGCCGTTCATTTGCAGGACAGCCTGCAAACGCTGGCGCGTATGCCGGAATCCGAGCGTCTGGCGCTGATCGACAAAATCATCGAGGAGGTAAAAAAACAGGAAGAGGAGGCAGCCAAGAATGCGGAACGCGAAAACTACCTGGCCGACCAGGGCGCCCGCGGGAACAATTCCCAGCCCCCCGGCAGGCAAAACAATAACATGATGCAGCCGCAAACGCCGCTCATACCCGGCGAGAACGCATTTTACTTCTATAACGAACAGCTGGTGGCGCAGGGCAAGGCGCAATTCCAGAACAAATGGGGCAAACGAACGCTGGAGGATCACTGGCGGCGGCGGAACAAGTCGATGCCAACCCTCGGAACGGACGAAGGCGACGGAACCGAAGGCGGAGGAGAGGCTCAGCAAGTCGATGCCGAAGGAAACCCGATTGCCGCGGACTCGATACAGCTTGCACTGGATTCGCTGGCCTCCGACCCCAAGTCGCGGGAATATTACCTTCGGCAGATTCCGTTTTCGGAAGACGATCTGGAGGCCTCGAACCTGATTATCGCCGACGGACTGTTCAACATGGGAATGATTTACAAGGACAAGCTGGAGGACAAGAACCTGGCCGTAGAAACCTTTGAGGAGCTGGAACGCCGTTTCCCGGACAACAAGTACCGGATGGACTACTACTATCATGCCTACCTGATGGCGCTCCGCTACAAGGATACCGCTCTGGCGGAGATATACAGGGCGAAACTCGTCGCCGCCTTCCCCGAAAGCGATTACGCCATCGCCGTTGCCGATCCGAATTACGAATACAACATACGGATGATGGACAGCGTGCAGGATTCGCTGTATGAAGAGACCTATCACCGCTATCTGGATGAAGACACGGCTGCGGTACGCCGCAACAGCCGGGCGTTTGCCGAAACCTATCCGCTGTCTGTTCTGCAACCCAAATTCATGTTCCTTCATGCGTTGACTTACGTACAGGCCGGCGATGTGGACGGCTTTAAAGCGGCGCTGACGGCGCTGGTGGAGAAATATCCGGCGGCGGACGTGTCGGAGCTGGCCGGTGAAATGCTCAAGGGCGTGTTGCGCGGCCGCACGCTGGTGCAGGGCAACGTGACGGGGATGACGTGGAACCTGCGTTTTGGCGTAGACGCGAACGGCATGCTTTCGGCGTCCGACTCGGCGCGTCAGTTTGTGGACGAACCGGACACCCCTCACCGGATGCTGCTGATCTACCCGACCGGCAACGTAGACCGCAACCAGTTGCTGTATGCCGTGGCGGCCTTTAATTTCGCCAATTTCACGGTGAATGTGTTTGACTTGAATATCGAAACGGTCGGATCGTTGAGCATTTTGACGGTTAGCGGATTTCACAACCTGGGCGAAACGCTGGCCTATGCGAAGATGATTTACGGGCCGGACGGATATGCGGCAGCCCTCGGACAGGCGGTTTCCTTCTTCCCCTTCTCGGACAGGAACTACGACACCCTGCTTCGCGGAAAGACCCTGGAAGAATACATGCTTTTCTTTGTGGAACATTACGAAGCGATGGCGCCGGAACTGATTGCGCGCTGGAAGGTGCAGCTGGCCGGAGAGGAAGGGAAACTGGCAGAGGCGGAAGACAGGGCTGTCGAAAAGGCAGCCGGTCTTGCAGAGGAAGACGGGGACGAAAACATCCCCGTCGAAGAGGAAGAAATACCGGTCGAAAACGTGCAGTCGCCGGACGAACAGCCGGACAGGACGCCCGCGGAAGAGGAAGTCGTACCGCAGGAAATACCCGCGGAAGAACAGGTTTCTCCGGAAGAAACGCCTGCGGAGCAGCCGGCAGAGCAGGTGGAAGAAGAAACCGCCGCGCCGAAGAAGCCGACCGAAGTCACGCTGGAACAGATGCTGGAACACCGCAAACAGGCAGAACAGGAAGAACAGCTCCGCAAGGAAGAAGAAGCGAAAGCCGCCAAGCAAAAGCAGAAGGACGCCGAAGTATTAAGGAAGCAAAAGGCGAAAGAGCGTGAGCAGGCGCAGAAGCAGAAAAAGAAGGAAGCCAAAGAACGCCTGAAACAGAAAGAAAAGGAACGCAAGGAAAAGGAACGTGCGGCCAAACAGCGCAGGAAAATAAAAAAATAGCTCGCACGCGATGGAAAACAAACATTTGGTAAAGGTACTTGTACCCATTTACAAACCCGCGCTTTCCGAAGAAGAAACATGTTCTTTGCGCCGGGTGCATGAAATTCTGAACGCCTATCCGCTGGTGGTCGTCAAACCGGAGTCGCTGGATCTGTCCTTTTTGACCGAAACCTGTCCGCTGTTCACGTTCCATTCTTTTGAAGACGCCTGTTTTGAAGGAATAGCCGCCTACAACCGGCTGATGTTGTCCGAAGCATTTTACAGGCGTTTTTCCGACACCCGCTACATCCTGATTTACCAGCTGGATGCCTACGTATTCAGAGACGAGCTGGCGCAGTGGTGCAACAAAGGCTATGACTACATCGGCGCGCCGTGGTTGAAAAAGCCTATCTATAACTGGCCGGTTATTTCATGGATCATGAAATGCAGCCTTCAGCGCAGCCTGCGTCGCGGGAAACCCGACAGGCAGATGCTGTATGACAAGGTCGGCAACGGCGGTTTATCTCTTCGGAAAGTGGAAAGTCATTACCGGGCAACAAGGCAGTATCGCGAGCAAATCGCCTGTTTCCTGCGGCAAAAGCGTTCCCATTTATACAATGAGGATGTATTTTGGGCTACGGTTCCCGATTTCACCTATCCGGAAGCAAAAGAAGCCCTGCGTTTTTCCTTCGACAAGTATCCGGCCTACTGTTACCGGTTGAATCACGGCAGACTGCCCTTTGGATGTCATTCCTGGTACAAGCGGAAAATGAAACGCTTCTGGTCGTCCATCATCAAATACAAATAAATCCGGGAAAGGCTCGCCCCGTTCCAGCATTGGGATTTCAGGAAAAAAGCTTTGAAATGCAGGGAAATCCTGTTTCGTTTCATGCAGATGAAAGATCGTTGAAATCGCCGAAATCTGCGTGGAGCGCCGGCCCTTGATCTTTCGGATTTGTTTTTGTTTCCAAATTAAATGTCTATATTTGTCCGGTAAGAATCATAGATAACTCATGGACAACCGTTTTTTAAAACTTATCGAGCTTAGTATCAAAGCGCATTGGGATTTGCCGGCTTTGACGGATCACAGGGAACGTACGCTTTATTATAAGGATGTGGCGTGCGAAATTGAAAAAATGCACATCCTTTTTGAACGTGCCGGCATACGGAAGGGCGATAAAATCGCACTGGCAGGACGCAATTCCTCGCGATGGGTCGTCGGGTTTTTCAGTATCCTGACCTATGGCGCCGTGGCGGTGCCCATTCTGCACGACTTCAAGGCGGAAAACATCCACCACATCGTGAACCATTCCGAAGCGCGGATACTGATTGCCGCCGCCCAGAACTGGGAAAAACTGAGCGGAGAGGCTATGCCCGGCGTGCGCCTTTTCCTGGCCGTGGAAAGCGGCGCGATCCTGCTGAGCCGGATCCCGGACATGGAACAGGTGTTTGAACAGCTGGAAGACCTGTTTGCCGGGAAATACGGCACGCCGTTCACGCCGGAACAGATTGCCTATCACGTCGAGCAGCCCGAAGAACTGGCGATCCTGAACTACACGTCGGGCACGACCGGCTTTTCCAAGGGCGTCATGCTGCCCTACCGCAGCCTGTGGAGCAATACGCAGTATGCGGCCGAGCGCTTGCCCTTCGTTCACGCCGGCGACAATTTCGTCTCCATGCTGCCCATGGCGCACATGTACGGACTGGCGTTTGAAATCCTGAACGGAATCAACAAAGGCTGTCACATTCATTTCCTGCCGCGCATGCCCAATCCCAAGTCGGTGATCGAAAGCCTCCAAAAAAACCGGCCGACCCTGATCATCGCCGTGCCGCTGATCATCGAAAAGATTATCCGCAACAACGTCTTTCCGCTGTTGCGCAAGCCCGTCATGCGCGTCCTGTACCGCCTGCCCGCCGTCAGGCAGCTCATCCGGCGAAAGATACGGGGGCAGTTGAATGCCGCTTTCGGAAACAACTGCTTTGAAATCGTGATTGGAGGGGCGGCCATCAACAGGGAGATCGAAACGTTCCTGAGAACCGTCCGCTTTCACTATACCGTGGGTTACGGCATGACGGAATGCGGGCCGCTGGTGGCCTACGAACAGTGGGATACTTTCAGGCAAGGATCGGTGGGGCGCATTGTAGACCGCATGGAGGTGAAGATAGATTCGCCGGATGCCGAAACCGTCGCCGGCGAAATCATTGTGAGGGGGATGAACAACATGCTGGGGTATTACAAGAATCCGGACGCAACGGCCGAAATCATGCTGGAGGACGGCTGGATGCGTACCGGAGACCTGGGGACGCTTGACAGGGACGGCTTCCTCTTTATCCGCGGGCGCTGCAAAACGATGATTCTTGGCTCGAACGGACAGAACATTTATCCCGAAGAAATCGAAAGCCTGCTGAATGAATTGCCCTATGTCGCCGAATCGCTGATCGTGACGCGCAAGGCGCTGATTCATGCACTGATTTGTCCCGACCTGGAAAAGGCGGAAAAGAATGACCTGTCCGAAGAAAAACTGACGGACATCATGCAGCATAACCTGCACCATCTCAATCAGCGGCTTCCCGTCTACAGCAAGGTATCCGGTTTTGAACTCTGCCGGGAACGGTTCGAAAAAACACCGAAACTAAGTATCAAGCGATTTCTTTATCAACAGGAAAAAATTTGACCTCCCGGAGCGGAGGGAAGTCCGGTTTCCGTACAACCTCCATCCGTTTTCGGGAGAGGTCTCCGCGTTTTCGGGAGAGGTCTCCGCGTTTTCGGGAGAGGTCTCCGCATTTCCGGGAGAGGTCTCCGCATTTTCGGGAGAGGTCTCCGCATTTTCGGGAGAGGTCTCCGCGTTTCCGGGAGAGGTCTCCGCCGTTGCGGGAGATGTCTCCGCCGTTGCGGGAGATGTCTCCGCCATCGCGGGAGATATGTCCGCCATCGCGGGAGATATGTCCGCCGTCACGGGAGAGGCTGCTCCACATTCGCTTGACGGGCGTTCCCCTTCAATGAACGGCGCCGGCTGCGCCGCCCCTGCAACATCACAGCGCCGTACCGGCTTTGCAATCATCTTCTTTACCGTGGTGGAAACATCCGGACAGGCGCGTCGACATTGAATGGATTTTGAATGAAAATCTCCGAAAAAATGGCTACTTTTGCCCCGCTGTAATAAATGAAAAGATTACTTGAAAACGAACGGATCTGTTTCTATGGATAATGTATATAAAGCCGGTATTGACGCCGGTTCTACCACTGTCAAACTTATTGTGCTGGACGCTTCGGACGGGATTGTTTACAAGACCTACCAAAGACATAAAACCGACATTCAGGGAACGCTGACGGAGGCGATCCGACAGCTGAAAACCCTGTTTGGCGCGGCCGCCCGGTTCCGGTTTTGTTTCACCGGATCGGCGGGGATGGGTATTGCGGAGCGTATGGAGATGCGTTTCGTACAGGAAGTCGTCGCTTCCGTCCATTTGGCGCGGACGCATTTTCCCCGCTTCCGGACGCTTTTGGACATTGGCGGAGAAGATTCCAAGATGGTGTTTCTGGACGGGGACAAAGCTCCCGAAATCCGCATGAACGGCAGCTGCGCGGGCGGAACGGGCGCGTTTATCGACCAGATGGCGGCGCTGATGCAGGTGCCCGTCGAAAAGCTGGGCGAAGCGGCCGCAAAACACGAAAACGTATATCCGATTGCCTCGCGTTGCGGCGTCTTTGCCAAAACGGACATTCAAAACCTGATCAGCCGGAACGTACCCCTGGCCGACATGGCCGCGTCCACGCTTCATGCCGTCGCGCTGCAGACGATTACGACGCTGGCGCACGGATGCGCCATCGTGCCTCCGGTAGGCTGCATCGGCGGGCCGTTGACGTATCTCCCCGCGCTCCGCGACGTCTTCAGCCGGCAGTTGAACTGCAGCAGCGAGGAAATGGAGCTTCCGGAAAACAGCGAATACTTCCCGGCATGGGGCGCCGCGCTTCAGATCGGCGACGAAGTGCAGGCTTTTGACCTGGACGAAGTGTTGCAAAGGCTCGTTCAACCCGTTCCGAACGACCCGTCCGAATCCCTGCCCGCCCTGTTCGACGACGAGGCGGCGTACCGGCGCTGGAAAGAAAACCGCTCCGTCAAGCGACTGCATTTCATCCCCCTGCCGCGGGAATGCCGGATGGACGGGTTCCTGGGGATAGATTCGGGTTCCACCACCACTAAAATCGTGATCACGGACACGGAGTTTCATATCCTGTTTCATTTCTACGGCGACAACGCCGGCAATCCGCTGGGGAAAGTGCTGGAAGGGCTGGCGCTGTTCTACCGGCAGGCGAAGGAAAGGGGGCTGGAAATGCGCATCCTCTCCTCGGCGGTGACGGGGTACGGCGAAGACCTGATCAAGTCCGCACTGAACCTGGATTACGGGATTGTGGAAACGATGGCGCACCTTTCGGGAGCGCAGTATGTAGACCCCGACGTCTCTTTCGTGCTCGACATCGGCGGACAGGACATGAAATCCCTCTTTGTCGAAAAAGGCATCATCGCGCACGTCGAACTGAACGAAGCCTGTTCGTCCGGCTGCGGCTCTTTTCTGCAACATTTTGCATCCGCCATGCAGCTGGACATGGATCGCTTTTCCGAAAAAGCCTGCCTGGCGTCGCATCCCTGCAACCTGGGTTCGCGGTGCACCGTCTTCATGAACTCCAAAGTGAAACAGTCTCTCCGTAAAAATGCGGGAGTGGACGACATTGCCGCCGGACTGGCGTATGCCGTGGTAAAGAACTGCCTCTTCAAGGTGTTGAAGGTAACCAACCTCAATAAACTGGGCGAGCGCATTGTGGTGCAGGGCGGCGCATTCCGCAACGATGCCGTGTACAGGGCGCTGGAACTGTTGTCGGAAAAAAAGGTCGGTTCCACCGATCATCCCGAACTCATGGGCGCTTTCGGGGCGGCACTGTACGCCCGGAACCGCCGGCTGACGGAAAACGGGGATTCCTCCTTCTCCGGCGAAAATGCCCTGCTCCTGGCCAACACGCTTCAAACGTCCGAAATGCACTGCAAGGGCTGTACCAACCGCTGCGCCGTCCTCAAGTTCCGCTTCGACAACGGGAACGTCTGCTATGCCGGCAACAAATGCGAAAAATACTTCTTCGGCTCCGGCAAACCGGCGAAGAAGGGATACAACACCTTCGACCGGAAGAACGCACTTTTATTCGGGACAGCCGGCGAGTGTCCGCCGCAGCCCGGCCGCCCGGTCATGGGCATACCCCGCGTGCTGAACATGTTCGACAATTACCCCTTCTGGCGCGCACTGTTCGCCGGATGCGGCTTCGGGACGCTCCTCTCTCCCGAATCCAACCTCGCGCTCTGCCACAAGGGGGTAGACAGTATCATGTCGGACAATATCTGCTTTCCGGCGAAACTCGTGCACGGGCATATCCTCTCGCTGATGGAAAGCCGGGTAGACCGGATCTTTTATCCGCTGGCGCCAAAGGAAAAGAAAGAGTTTGCGAAGACGGCCGATTCATGGAACTGTCCGGTCGTAAGCGGCTACCCCGACGTCATCCGAAGCGCCATCGACCCGGAAACGGCCTGCGGCATACCGTTCGATACGCCGGTGATCAGTTTTGCAGACGACAAGTCCTTGCGCGAAACGTGCCGCAACTATCTGGCGCCGCTCGGCGTGCCTGAAAAAACCTTCCGGACGGCGTTTGAACACGCCCTGTCCGTCCGGCAGGAAACCGAAAACGAACTGGTGCGCTTCCAGAACGGTTTGCTGGAACAGGCGCTCCGGACGCAGGAACCCGTCTTCATCATCACCGGCCGTCCCTATCATGCCGACCCGCTGATTCACCAGAAGACGGGACAAATCCTTGCCGACCTGGGCGTGAACGTGCTGACGGACGACGTCTTCCGCCATGCGCCGAACGAAGCCTTCGATACGCTGAACATCGTCTCCCAGTGGTCGTACCCCAACCGCGTGATCCAGTCGGCGCTCAAGGTAGCCGGACTGCCGCAGCACGTACAGCTGGTTCAACTCAATTCCTTCGGCTGCGGTCCGGATTCCTTCTTCATGGACGAGGCCGCCGCCATTTTGAAAAGCGCCGGCAAGCATCTGACGGTGGTTCGTATCGACGAAATCACCAGCCCCGGTTCGCTCCGGCTTCGCCTGCGTTCCATCGTAGAGTCGTTCCTGCAAAAGGAAAAGGCCGGCCCCGAAGCGCTGCCGCATGTACCCTACGCCGGTTACCGCGTTCCCTATACGAAGGAAGACCGGCGGAAAACCATCCTGGTGCCCTGGCTGGCCGATTTTCTCTCGCCCTTTGTCCCGGCGCTGGGAGAGCTGGCCGGTTACACGGTCGCCAACCTGCCCAGACCCGACCGCTTTTCGGCGGAAACGGGACTGAAATACGGGCACAACGAAGTCTGCTATCCCTCCACCCTCGTGCTGGGAGACATCATCAACACCTTGCAGTCCGGCCGCTACGGGCCGGACGACGTAGTGGTGGCCATCACGCAAACCGGCGGCCAGTGCCGGGCGACGAATTACATCTCCCAGATCAAGACCGGACTGGAACGTGCCGGCTTTTCAACCGTTCCCGTTATCGCGCTCGCCGCGGGCGCAGCGTTTCAGAACGAGCAGAGCGCCTTTCGCCTGCCCTGGATGAAACTGGCGAACATCACCCTCCGCGCGCTCCTCTACGGCGACGCGCTGCAGCAGATGTTCGCCGCCGTCACCGTCCGCGAACGGCAGCCCGGCGAAACGCGCGCGCTGTTCGACTTCTACATCGCGTGCGGCGTGAAAGCCGTTCGCAACAACAATCCTCAAGCGCTCCTGGAGTTGCTCGAACAGGCCGTGGCCGGCTTCAACCAAGTGCCGGTACACGAGCGCCCCTTTACGCCCGTCGGACTGGTTGGAGAAATCTACGTGAAGTACAACAACTACGCCCAGGCATTCATCACCGAATGGCTGCGCGCAAAAGGGGTGGAGGTGCTGACGCCGCCGGTCGTCGACTTTTTCATGCAATATTTTGTCAATGCGCAGGTCAACGTCGCAAACCGTGTGACGCCGGGCAGCCGTTTGCAGCAGCTCGTGAACCCGTTGCTGTGGAAATACGTGAACCGCCGCATCCGTGCGACGGAGAGCCGGATGCAGGCGTTTCGCTACTACCGGCCGTCGGAGTCGATTTACGTCAAGGCCGGCTACGCGGAAGAAGTGCTGAACCTCTCCAACCAGTTCGGCGAAGGGTGGATGATTGCGGCCGAAGTAGCCCACTACGCCCGGCAAGGCGTCCGGCGCGTCGTTTGCATCCAGCCGTTCGGCTGCATCGCCAATCACATCGTCGCCAAGGGCATCGAGCGGCGACTGAAGAAGCGCTATCCCGACATGAACCTCCTTTATCTCGACATTGATTCCGGCGTGGCGGAAGTCAACCTGCAAAACCGCCTCCACTTCCTGATTTAAGTAGGGCGGAGTCAACGATTCGACGATTTGACGATTCAAAAATTCGTTTAAACGCGGATGCCGCGGATTTCAACGGTTTTCAATCTGCGGGAAACCCGGCGCTTCTTTCATCCGTGCCGTTCGTGGAGGGAACTCTTCCTCTTTGAACTCTTTCTTTCCGGGGAATTAAAATTTAACATCCCCTTTGCTTGTATATTCACCCGAATAGCTTAGTTTTGCAAAAGATAACCGAAATGAGTGTTTCATTATTAAAAAAACAGGTATATGAAGAGACGAGATTTTTTAACGGGTTCTGCCCTGGCTGGCGCGGGAATCCCCCTGGGAATGGCTTCGATGTCATTCGCATCATGTAGCGGTACGGCGGAAAGCAGTTCAGCGGCCGCGCCGAAAACCTTTACTCCGGAAGAGTTGGGTATGTATTCTTTTGTTGATATTGCGCCGGACGGACGGCCGCTGAGGGCTGCGCTGGTCGGATGCGGCGACCGGGGCACGGGCGCTGCCACGCAGTTCCTGAGCGCCGGTCCGAAATTGTCCATCATTGCGCTGGCAGACCTTTTCCCCGACCGCATGGGCGCCTGCATGAAAGTATTGAAGGAGAAGTTTAACAACGAAGTGCCCGAAGCCAACCGTTTCCTGGGCTTCGATGCCTTTCAGAAAGTGCTCGCCATGCCGGAAATCGACCTCGTGCTGCTTTGCACGCCTACGCATTTCCGGCCGGAACATTTCAAGGCGGCCGTGGAGGCGGGAAAGCATATCTTTATGGAAAAGCCTTGCGCCGTAGATCCGCAGGGAATCCGTACGGTCATTGCCTCGGCCAAGATAGCGACGACGAAGGGACTGACCGTCGTCACGGGCAACCAGCGCCGCCATTCGCGGGCTTACTGGGAGGCCTACGTGCAGGTGCGCAACGGAGCCATCGGCGAGATTGTCTCCGGGTCGGCGCACTGGGATCAGGGAGCGTGGTGGAATAAAAAGCACCGCCCCGAATGGAGCGATATGGAGTACAACATCCGCAACTGGTTCAACATTAAATGGCTCAGCGGCGATCATATCCTCGACCAGGCGATCCACAATATCGACGTCGTGACGTGGTTTATGGGCATGCGTCCTGTCCGGGCGGTCGGTTTCGGCGGACGGGCACAGCGCATCACCGGCGATATTTTCGACTTTTTCAGCGTGGACTATTATTACGAAAACAACCGGAAGATGCTGACTACCGCCCGCCAGATCGACGGCTGCGACGGGAATGTCTCCGAACAGGTGTACGGCACCAAAGGCATGTTCACCACCAATGGGGGCGCGCGCCTGGAAGACTACAGCGGCAACGTGATCTGGCAGTTCGACGGCAAAACCAAACCGGAGAAGAATCCGTATGACCAGGAACACGTTCACCTGGTGGAATCCATCCGGCTGGACAAAAAAATCAATCAGGCGGAAGACCTGGCCTATTCCACGCTGGTGGCCATCCTGGGACGCGAGGCGGCGTATACCGGAAAAGCCATTACGTGGGACGAAATCCGGTCGTCCGAACTGCGTTACGGGCCGGCGAAGTATGAATTAGGCCCCTTGCCCGACTATCGCGAAGGCGTAGCGCCCGTTCCGGGTCAGGCGCCTCAACCGGCCGGCTAACAGCCTCCGGCGCTTTTGATGAATCATTGTTTAATGGCGGTTTGGAAGGATTGGAGAGGTGCCCCCGAGCCAATCGGGGGTTCCCCTGAACGGCTCGGAGTGCACCGCAAGACTTTCGAAGTGGACTGCAAGCCCCTCGAAGTGTACTGCAAGCCCCTCGAAGTGCACTGCAAGCCCCTCGAAGTGGACTGCAAGCCTCTCGAAGTGTACTGCAAGCGGCTCGAAATGGACTGCAAGTCTCTCGAAGTGCACTGCAAGCCTCTCGAAATGGACTGCAAGCCCCTCGAAGTGGACTGCAAGCCCCTCGAAGTGCACTGCAAGCCTTTCGGAGTGCACCGCAAATGGCCGGCTAAGGCCGGCTTGCGCGGAAACGTACACAAGCCCGCTCCCGACGAATCGTATAACCTATTTTACAAATAATTGTATGCAAAACAAGTTGGATGATCCGAATACAACGCTGGATCACGGAAAGTTGATTCTTGACAAGCCGTTTTTAAGGCAGATCTATACGGAGTGGTATCAGGACATGATGGCACGGGTGAATACGGTCAAGGAAGATGGAAACGTACTGGAAATCGGTTCGGGAGGCGGATTTTTGAAATCGGTCTTCCCGAAGGTGATTACTTCGGATATTATGCGGTTGCCGAATGTAGACATGGTTTGCGATGCCGAGCAGTTGCCTTTTGAGGATCATTCGATGGCGGGGATTGTGATGTTGAATGTTTTTCATCATATTCCCAGACCTTACCTGTTTCTGAAGGAAGCACAGCGGACATTGATCGAGGGTGGAAAAATAGTCATGACCGAACCGGCAAACACGCTGTTCAGCCGCTTCGTATACACT
>JAITQL010000164.1 GCA_031288935.1 Tannerella sp. | reverse complement strand
TCGGAATCCAGTCTCTTGCCATAATTTTTACCTGTTACCGTTTATATTCAATTACCTGTTTATGCCGTTTAATTCGATCTGTAACAACAGCTTGTTTTATACCGAAAAGAACTCTTTTCTCTATCGGGAAGTCTTCTTTCCTGTACTGAAAAGAACTCTTGTCCATATCAAGAAGAAGTCTTTCCTATACCGGGGAGAACTCTTTCTTCTATCAGGAAGACTTCTTTTCTGTATCGGGAAGAACTCTTCCCTATATTGAAAAGAACACTTTCCCGTATAAATAAGAACTCTTCTTTATATAGGAAAGAACTCTTCCCTGTATCGGCAAGAACTCTTCTCCATATTGAAAAGAACTCTTTCCTGTTTAGAGTAGAACTCTTCCCTATATAAACAAGAACTTGTCTTTTGGATAACAAGAACTCTTGTCTGGATAAAAAAGCATGTTCATACTGCAAAGATAGAAAAAAGATTTTATATGAACGGTATTGTTCTTAAATAGATTTTCATGTCTACCTGTTATTTTTTAGATCGCGCTGCTATTCACTTTAACAGTGTCTTTTATAGTAATGGCCGTTATTGTGATTACCATATCATTTTGTATTCTATAAGGATTTATTTTTAATGGAATATAAAACGACGGTGAAGCTTCTATTTTTTGTCTGGAAAGTTATTTATAACGGGATGTCATATATAATAGAATGCTTTATGAATATTTACAAGTAAAACGACCGTGTATATAAAAATCTCCGTGAATCCCTGTACAGTCTCCGTGCCATTCTGCATAACTTAATCATGCAGAACGACACGGAGGGTACATGGAGCGAGATGGGAAAAAGGGTCACTGTGGTAATGATGGCCTTTAGAGCAATCCTTATTTATTGGCAAAGATAAATTCTCCGATCAGGATGTGATTCTCATTTGATGCTTCCTTGTTATTCAGGAAGGTGATTACCTGGCGTTCCTGACGGCCGTCGCTGTAATAGAGGTATACCTCGGCCATGATAGCGGTAGGGCCGGTGAGAGTAAGTTGACGTTCACCAAAGAAATTGGTCTTGACCTGGTAGGTGCCGTTGATGGCCTTTCGGAGCAGGAATTGCTCGGGACCGTAGCCTTGGGTGAAGTCGTTGCTTAGTCGACCGCCGATGCGTGTCCGGTTATTGCTATAGTAACATGCTTCGCCGTTGGGGTCAATGACCCACAGGTCGATGTCCGTGTCGGGCCTGTTCCAGTTGATTACGATACGTATGTCAACGGGCAGGTGCAAGAGGAGACGGGAGTCCATGTGCGAGGTGTCGAGCTTTTTACCGTGACGGGCGACGAGGTTGTTAATCTCGCAAACGAGCGTTTCCTCAATGCCCAGGTCGCGCAGGGCTGCTTCGGGGGCGTAACTGGCCGTGAGGATGCTGTACAGGACATCGAGCGCTTCCTGATAGCGACCGTTGTCCTGGAGCGCGAGGGCATAGTCGCGGTGGCTCTGGGGATCCATCGGTCGCCACTGGCGTATCTTTTGGGTGATGAAGAGCTGGTGGATGTGATCGCCCTTTTCCCTGAGCCGGTAGGCAAGGGTCTTGAAAAGGGAGGCATTTTCGGCTTCGAGGTCGGCCAGGTTGCTAAGGATGAGCAGGGCAGTGTCCCGCTGTTCACGTTCGTAGAAACAGGCAGAGACGTCAAAGTAGAAGGAGGGGGTATCGAGATAGCTATCACGCAGGAGAAGATAGGTGGCGTAGAGGTCGGTCGAGGCGGTAAGAGCGGTCATGTAGGCATGATCGCTGCGCAGTTTGGGCAGGTAAATGTGTGCGGCAACGGGAGTGGAACGGTCGACCGTGTTGGGTCGACCGGTCGGTGAAATGGAATTCGATGCCCTGTCGGGAATAGGCGCTTCCCTTTGGGCTACGGTAACAGATGCCCGCCTTTCGTAAGCCATTTCCAGATCAACGGGAAGAGCAGCTGCCATCATTACTCTCTCTTCCATGCGCCGTGGCGGTGCAGACGCCGATTCATTACGTGAGAATCGAAGCAGGGATTCTTCTTCAACGATGCTGCCTTCGTCTACGGGTTGCGGGTATTTTCTTTTCGTGTGGAAGTCGGTCATCCACCAGTCTTTAAGTTCTTTGGTACTGGCGACGGCGCGCTCCAGCCAGTCGGCCGTGCGCTGTTCCTTCTGTACCCGGCGATTCTTGAGCAGGGCATGGTACTCCGGCAGCAGTTCGGCGGGAGGGGTAATGTCATATCTCACGTAATCTTCCATGTTTTCAAGTACAAGCAGACTGGTATGGCGCGTGACAATGCCAAACTCCCTGCCCAGTTCTTCAACGGTTTTCCGGTTGAGATCATACTGTATGTCCATTTCGGCAATCTTCTTCTGTGCCCATAGCCGGTGGATTTTCGCACCGGCAGCCGTATAGTCCAGCTTGACGGTCTGTCGAAGTTCCGTCTTCCCGTTACGGCCGAAGAGGAGTGTGACGGTCTTCGGTTCACCGTGCAGGATGCCTGCAACGGAAAGTGCTCCGTCAACCTCGACCGGTCGGGAGGGATAGACTTCCGACACGCTGGCTTTTTCCGCGATACCGAGGAATTGTAGCTGACTGTTGTTCATGCGCCGGAAAGCGTCGGCAGGCGATGCGTCGAGCAGGTTGACAAAGCGGCCGCCCGTCTGGTGGCAGATGGCCTTGAGCGCGCTGTAGTCTGTCCTGGCAGACGAGGCGATGCAATGAACGGGCTGGCCTGTGGCAAGCGCCTGTTTGCCAAAAGTGGACAGGCCATCGGAGAAGAGCAGGTATTCCTCTGCTGTAAATCCGTGGGTCTGTATCTGGCTGAAGTCCGTTCCCCCATCATAAACGACGTGTTGAAGACAGGCTTTCAGTTCGTCCCACTGACCGTTGCGGATGATAAAACGTCTGGCCTCGGTAAACCGGATATGGAAGAATGCCAGTTCGACAGTCAGGTTTTGCTCCTGGCGAATGAGGAGGTCGAGCAGTTCCAGTTCGGCGCTGTGATCGCGATGCAGGCCGCTGAGGGACTGATCCCAGAGGATACCGATGCGCCGTTCCCAGGCCTTCGGGCGTTCGTTCGTATTGGACAGGCCGGCGTTGATGAGGAAGTAGCGCGAGCCGTCGCGGTTGGATTGCAGCAGGACTTGCGGCACTCCGGTTTCCGCCGGCAGCAGAACGGTGAGGGGACGCGAGGGACGGAAGTCCTTCTTCTGCATCGAGGCCTCGTAGACGCGGCTGTGTTCGTCGAGGCGAAAGGTAAACTGCGGATCGGGCTGTCCAGTCAGTTGCGGTGGCTGGGAGGCAGGATGCACTTTCGTGTGCAGCGAGAAGCGGGGAATGGCTGCCGGGCAGTCGAGCGACAGGCAGTATTGCATGGCCTGCGGGTTGTGAAACGGAAGGGTTTCCTCATAGGCAATCAGTACCGTTCGTTCCCCGTTGGGCGGCAATGGATAGATGCGGGTGCGGAACTGGTTGCCCTCGATGCGTTCAAGCAGTCCGGGATCGACGCGCCGGTGCTCAACGCTTTCAAATACTTCCGTGGCCTTTTCCTTTGGAACGGGCACGGCTTCGCGCAGCCTGCCGTTGATGTCGATGGCGTAGCGGCTGACGGAGGCGTCTTCGGGCATGGGGAAGGTGAGTTCACCTTCAAGGATGCGGCGGCCGCTGTTGTGAAAAACGAGGGTCATGGTGGTGACCGCTACGTTTCCCTGTATTTCCACTTCAATGTCCATCCGTTGCAGTGACACGGCGGAGCGTTGCGACTTTTCTTCCCCCCTGACTTTCAGGGTCGGCATCCGGGCGTTCATGAACAGGGGCATCCCTGTCAGGATCAAACCGATCATATATACATTCATTCGTTTCATAAGACTGTTTTTTTAATAGGTGACTGATTCTTTTTTTACTTGATAGATGCCCTGAAACGGACAATTCCATAACCGGAAAGCGCCAAACCGGTTAAATATCGAAAAAAAGAAGGACGGTTGCATGGATATTCCGGCGCGTTTCACTAACCTTGCAGTGCATATCAGTCATATTATATATAATGAAGGAAAATGAATTTGTACTGGGATTGATGTCGGGCACGTCGCTCGACGGTCTGGACATGGCGCTGTGCCGTTTTGCCAAAGCGCCGCAGGAACGCTGGACTTATGAAGTGGAGGCCGTTCAGACCTGCCCCTACGACGCGGCCTTGCGGAAGCGTCTGGCGACGGCTACGGAGCTGCCGGCCTGCGAACTGGTGCGGCTGGATGCGGCGCTGGCTACGGAGATGGCGGGCATGGTGAACCGGTTCCGGAAGAGCTGCCCCGTCCGTCCGCAGCTGATCGCGTCGCACGGGCATACCGTGTTTCACCAACCGTCCGCCGGCGTGACGTTGCAGATCGGCAGCGGCGCCATCCTGGCAGCCCTGACGGGGATCACGACGGTGTGCGATTTCCGTACGGCGGACGTGGCGCTGGGCGGCCAGGGTGCACCGCTGGCGCCGCTGGGCGACGAACTGCTGTTCGGAAGCTACGAAGCCTGCCTGAATCTGGGCGGCATTGCCAATATCTCGTTTCGTGAAAAGGGGCTGCGGCGCGCGTTCGACGTGTCGCCGTGCAACATGGCGCTGAATGGCCTGGCCGGTCAACTGGGCATGGACTTCGACCGGAACGGTGAAACGGCGCGCGGCGGCAAGGTAGACTCGAAGCTGCTGGACAGGCTCAACGGTCTTGCATACTATCGCCTGCGCGGCCCGAAGTCGTTGGGAAAGGAGTGGTTCGAGGCCGTATTCCGTCCCTGTCTGGAGGCCTCTGCCTCGTCCGTGGAGGACAAGTTGCGTACCGTCGTCGAACACGTTGCCCTGCAAGTGGCAGCGGCGGCAGACGGCCGGGAGGAGGAGCGCGTGCTGGTTACCGGCGGAGGGGCGTGGAACGGGTTCCTGGTCGAGCGCATGCAGTCGCATGTCAGGCGGAAACTGGCAGTTCCCGACGCGCCGACCGTCAACGGCAAGGAGGCGATTATCTTTGCCCTTCTGGGCTTTTTGCGTATGCGGAACGGGGTAAACTGCCTGAGTTCGGCGACGGGGGCGAGTGCGGATCACTGCGCCGGCGCAGTCTATCCCGGAAAGACAGGGGGAAATTCAAGATGCAACATGCAAAATGCAAGATGCAAGGATGCAAGGATTCAAGATGCAATGAGATTGTATTAAATTGCGATGCGATGCGCAAATAGCTTAAAGAATATTTGTTTTGTTTGCATGAATAGCCTACTTTTGCGAGCGTATGTCTTTTACTGCCAAGGCAGGGGAGGGGGATACAAAAGTAACGGCAAGTGATGAACAGGGTAGCGATAACAAATTGATTTATGGAGAAAGAATACTTTTATCTGACGGGTACAACCAGAGTAGGGCCGCTGTCGCTGGATGAACTGAAACGTGCATCCATTACGTCCGCCACCTACGTGTGGAACCATACCCTTCCGGAATGGACGGCGGCGCGCATGTTGCCGGAGCTGGCCGGCATGTTTGCCGCGCCGCCTCCGCCTCCTCCGGCTTCTGCCTTTCCGCCGGCGCCCGGTTACAGTACGGGGGGAGGCCGGGCATACAGCGCCGGAGGGTATTACGAGGCTCAATCCAACGGCATTGGAATTGCCGGTTTCGTAATCGCTCTGGTGGCCGTATTCCTCAGCTGGATTCCGGTACTTGGCTGGATTTTATGGCTGCTCGGTCTGATTCTCTCCTGCGCCGGCCTCCTTAAAAACCCGAAAGGGCTGGCAATAGCAGGTTTTGTGATTTCACTCATTGACCTTGTTGTACTGATATGCGTCATGGCGGGCATAGCTGCTTTAATAACGGCCTTGATAGCTGCCGTTCCGGGAATGGCGGGAGCCTTTTTATGAGCCTATCGAAGACGGTTTGAGGAAGAAGCGTTTTTTGAATGACAGACGATGTTTTAATATATAAATAACTTGATTATGGAAAAAGAATACTTTTACTTGATTGGCGAGACCAGGGTGGGGCCGCTGTCGCTGGATGAACTGAGACGTGCATCCATTACGTATACCACCTATGTATGGAACAATACGCTCCCGGAGTGGGCGGAAGCGCGTACGTTGCCGGAGCTGGAAGGCTGTCTTTCGCCGGCCGCTCCGTCGCAAACGCCGCCGCGAACGCCCGGCTATTCTTCGGCAGGCGCGCCGCCGATGCCGGACAATTACCTTGTCTGGGCAGTCCTGGCGACCGTGCTTTGCTGTCTGCCGCTGGGGATTGTTTCCATCATCAATTCGACGAAGGTAAGCAGCCTGTACGCAGCCGGCGACTATGCCGGGGCGCAGAAGGCGGCGGCCGATGCAAAGAAATGGGCGATGTGGTCTGCCATCTCTGCCGGTATTGTCCTGGCGATTTATGCGGTGATCATGGTGATCATCCTGGCGGCAGGACTGTCCGGCATGTAAGCCGGTCTGTACGTTTTAAACTTGAAGAGTGGAGGATTTGGCCGGATACGTCCGGTTCAAAGGCCTCCACTCTTTTCCGAATCATGAACGAAAAGCAATATTACTATCTGAACGGGGACGTGAAAATGGGGCCGTTTTCACTGGAGACGCTGCGTCATGCGCCCGTCAAACCCGACACGCCGGTCTGGAACGCCACGCTGCCCGACTGGACGGAAGCGCGCGCGCTGCCTGAATTGCAGGCCTTTTTTGTCCGGCCGCATGCCGGTGCGCCGGCGATGCCTCCCCCGCCCGCTCCTCCCGCAACGCAGGCAGCGTATCCGCCCTGTCCGCCTCCGTATGCCGGGTATCCGCCTCCGGGAGGCGCTTATTCCAACCCGCCCGTCCGTCCCCCGATGCCGGATAATTATATGGAATGGTCTATCCTGTCGCTGCTCTTTTGCTGCTGGGTGATCAGTATCTTTGCCATCATCGAGTCGGCGAAAGTAAATTCCCTCTACCTTTCCGGCGATTACGCAGGCGCGCAAGCGGCGTCGGCAAGCGCAAGGAAGTATGCCACCTGGTCGGCGCTGTCGCTGCTGATCCTGGTCGGCGGGTACGTGTTTATCGTGTTCATCATAGCGCTGGCCGGTGCGTAACAGGATGTCCTTCAAAATCATCCTCCTTGCGGCCGCGATCCTGACGGGCGGCATCCTCTATTACCGTTTCAATCCGGCCGAATCGCCCCTGTTTCCCAAGTGTCCGTTCCTGCTGCTGACGGGATTGAAATGTCCCGGATGCGGTTCGCAGCGCACGATCCATGCCCTGCTGCACGGCGACCTCTGCACGGCCTTTCTGCAAAACGCGCTGCTCGTATGCACCCTTCCGTACCTTTTCCTGCTGCTGCTGGCGAAGGCGATCCGGCGCCGTTCTCCCTATGCCTCCTTTCCCGTTCGCATACAGCGGCCGGCCATCATATGGACGTATTTTGTGCTCGTCATGCTGTTTTGGATCACGCGAAACGTCTTCGGCTTTTAAAAAAACAGCCTCTTGCCATTGCTAAAAGCAGTTTTCCGATACAAAAACCGCTTTCAGCAATTGCTGAAACCATATTTCCGATGCAAAAAACGCTTTCAGCAATTGCTGAAACCATATTTCCGATGCAAAAAGTGCCTTTAGCAATTGCTAAAACCATATTTTCGATACAAAAAACGCTTTTAGCAACTGCTAAAAGTATATTTTCGACACAAAAGCGCTTTTAGCAATTGCTAAAGGTATATTTTCGACACAAAAACGCTTTTAGCAATTGCTAAAAGTATATTTTCGATGCAAAAACCGCTTTCAGCAATTGCTAAACGCGCTTTTTCGAGATCAAACAGGTTTCACGCCATTGCAGGAAGCAGTTTTCCGGTCGAAAAAATCCCCGGTTCACGGGTAATCATCATTCTTAATTCTTAATTCTTACTTCTTAATTCCCCTTTTTTGTATCTTTGCCCCCTCGTAAATGAAAATTTATTTCAACTATGGCAAAAGTAAAAGGAAGCGTGGTCGTGAACAGGGAGCGGTGCAAAGGTTGCGACCTGTGCGTCGTGGCGTGCCCGTTGGACGTATTGGAACTTCATCCGCGCGAAGTGAACGACAAAGGCTATCACTACGTATACATGAAGCAGCCCGAAGCATGTATCGGCTGTGCCGGTTGCGGCATCGTCTGTCCCGACGGCTGCCTGACGATTTATAAAGTAAAAGCCGGGTAAAACCGGATCAAACGGACTATCGGATATGGAAGATATAAAACTGATGAAAGGAAACGAAGCGATTGCCCATGCAGCGATTCGTTACGGAACGGACGGGTATTTCGGATACCCCATCACGCCCCAGTCGGAAATACTGGAAACGCTGACGGTCGAACGGCCGTGGGAAACGACCGGCATGGTCGTCGTGCAGGCCGAAAGCGAAGTGGCCGCCATCAACATGGTGTACGGCGGCGCGGCAACGGGCAAACGGGTGATGACCTCCTCGTCGAGTCCCGGTATCAGCCTCAAGCAGGAAGGCATTTCGTACATCGCGGGCGCGGACTTGCCCTGCCTGATC
>JAITQL010000145.1 GCA_031288935.1 Tannerella sp. | reverse complement strand
GACAGGATTTCATTTCCTGTCGACAAAATTCCATTCCCAGTCGACAGGATTTCATTCCAAGTCGCCAAACATCCATTCCCAGTCGACAGGATTTCATTGAATCTTTGAATCTTTGAATTTTTGAATCTTTGAATCCTTAAATCTTTGAATTACCTTTGCGGCAAATTTTGTGAGGTGGAATTTGAGATTTTACATACAGACAGCCAGTCGCAGGCGCGGACGGGACGGATCACGACCGGACACGGCGCCGTCGAGACGCCGGTTTTCATGCCTGTCGGCACACAGGGCACGGTGAAGGCCGTCCACCGGCGCGAACTGGCGGACGATGTCGGCGCGCAAATCATTCTCGGCAATACGTATCACCTCTATCTGCGTCCCGGTCTGGAAATACTCGAAAAAGCAGGCGGATTGCATTCCTTCAGCGGCTGGCAGCGGCCGATACTGACCGACAGCGGCGGCTTTCAGGTGTTCTCGCTGGCTGCCAACCGGAAGCTGAGCGACGAAGGCGCCGCCTTTCGCTCGCACATCGACGGCAGCAAGCATTTCTTTTCTCCCGAAAAAGTGATGGATATCCAGCGCGTCATCGGCGCGGACATCGTCATGGCGTTCGATGAATGCTGTCCCGGAGACGCGGATTATGCGTATGCGCGGAGATCGCTTCAACTGACGGAACTGTGGCTGGAGAGGTGCATCCGGCGTTTCGGCGAAACGGCGCCCCGGTATGGCTGCGAACAGTCGCTGTTCCCGATTGTGCAGGGATGCGTGTACCGCGATTTGCGACTCCGGTCGGCTGAAAACGTGGCGGCGAAGGGGGCCGACGGGAATGCCATCGGCGGCCTGGCGGTGGGCGAGCCGACGGAGACGATGTACGAAATGATCGAAATTGTCAACGGGGTGTTGCCGAAAGACAAGCCGCGCTACCTGATGGGCGTGGGGACGCCGGCCAACCTGCTCGAGGCCGTCAGTCGCGGCACGGACATGTTCGACTGTATCATGCCGACGCGCAACGGACGTAACGGACAACTGTTCACCCGCTCCGGCACGGTGAACATGCGCAACCGCCAGTGGGCGGACGACTTCTCGCCGGTGGATCCCGACGGATACTCGTTCGTAGACACGGCCTACAGCCGCGCCTATCTGCATCACCTGATCAAATGCAATGAAATCCTGGGACTGCAGATTGCTTCCATACACAACCTCGCCTTTTATCAGTGGCTGCTCTCGGAGGCGCGCATGCACATCCGGGCAGGTGATTTCACCGCCTGGAAAAACAGCACGGTCAACCAATTATCGCAACGGGTATGAAACAAAACAACTGGAAGTTCCGGCGCATCGACCGGTATATCGTCAAGCAGTTTCTCGGCACGTACGTGTTCTCCATTCTGCTTATTATTGCCATCACCGTCGTGTTCGACGTCAACGAGCGGCTTGACTATTTCCTCAAGCCGGAAGTGTCGCTGCACGCCATCATCGCGGACTACTATCTGAACTTCATTCCTTACTTTATCGGCATATTCAGCCCGCTGTTCACCTTTATTTCCGTCATCTTCTTCACTTCCAAACTGGCCGACAAATCCGAGATCATCGCGCTGCTTTCCAGCGGCGTCAGCTTCAACCGGCTGGTGAGGCCGTATCTCGTTTCCGCGGCGATTATTGCGGCGGGCAGTTTTGTGCTGAACTCCCGTATCATTCCGCCGGCCAATGCAACGCGCATCGAGTTTCAGAACAAGTACTTCAAGAACAAAAAGGTGGAATATGCCCGCAACATCCAGCTGGAAGTGAAACCGGGCATTTTTGCCTATTTCGACAACTACCGCGCGGATTCGTACATGGGTTACCGTTTCTCGCTCGACCATTTCGAGAACAAGGTGCTCGTGTCGCGCCTGACGGCCGAATCCATCAAATACGACTCCCTGTATCAGTGGACGATCATTGACTACATGATCCGCGATTTCGACGGGATGCGCGAACACATCGTCACCGGTACGCGCCGGGACACGACGCTGACTTTCATGCCCTCCGATTTCCTGATTTCCGAAAACGACTGCGAGACCATGACCTCTCCCCAGCTGGCCACGCATATCAACCGGCAAAAAAAACGCGGCATCGGGAATATCCAGCTCTTTGAAATCGAATATTACCAGCGCTACGCAACGGTCATGTCCTTTTTCATCCTGACGCTCATCGGCGTCTCCCTCTCGTCGCGCAAGATCAAAGGCGGCATGGGGATGAACATCGGGATTGGCATCGGACTGAGTTTTTCATACATTCTCTTCTCCAAAATATCCTCCACCTTTGCCATCAGCGGATCCGTCCCGCCGATGATTGCCGTCTGGATTCCAAACCTGATCTACGTTTTTATCACCGTCTTCCTGTATCGCAAGGCGCCCCGATAATTCAAAGATTCAAAGATTCAAAAATTCAAAGATTCAAGGAGGTTGCGTATCTGGCACAGTCGCTCCCGTTAGAGGGCAACGTTGATTTTCTGCCGTCTGTTTATGTAAACGCGCTACAAGAGTAGCCACGCCTTATACGCAGTCTCCCTGAATCTTTGAATCCGTCTTTTTAACACAATTCGTTTGTTTGTTTACCGTGAATGATGTACCTTGCGCCGCTTAAAAAAATACAAGTAAAGCATTTTCAAATCAATAAGTATTATGAAGTATATGAATGTAATTCGCCCTGTCGGACAGACCGCCGTCAGCGCTCTTTTTATCGCCGGACTGTTTCTTGCCGGCCTGTGGTTTTCCGTCGAACATCTGTCCGCACAGTCTCCGGCTACCACCGCTTTGCCGTTGCTTAACGGGGCACACCCTTCGGCGCTGCCGCTCAATGCGGGTATCGCGCCGGAAGTGGGCTGCTGGTTCATGTCGGATCGGGAAGCCTTTCGGGAGGAGGGGTACAGGTGGTATATGGACAACATCGCCTCGCGCAGTACCTTTGAACTGTTTTCGGCATCCACGCGGTACGATCTCGAAGTGACCGACCCCCGGTTTCACGACCTGATGAAGGAGGCGGCGACCTATGCGGCCGACCGGTATGGCGTCGGGATACTGCTCGACCTGGACATCCGGCTGGCAAGAAGAGCGTTTGCCGAAAAATATCCGCACGCCTTGCAGGAAAGACTTTTCCTGCAGGAACAGCCGGTGAGGGATAGCGCAGTGGCGCTGTCTTACGAAGCGGTGGCGCTGGAGGATCACTATACGGGTAACAGTGTGCCGTACCGGGTGCTTGGCAACCGGTTTGTGAAGGCATGGACGTATGTGAAGAACGAAAAAGGTGAAATTGTACCGAATACGCTTCGCGACATCAGCCGCGAGGTGGCGATGGCATCGGATGATGCCGGACAGGCCGTCCTGCGGGTGTCGCTGCCGGATGCAGGCGCGCGTGCGGCGTCGCAACGCCGTTTCGTGTGCGGCATCGTTGCGTTCAGCTACCTGTACCCGGATCTCTTTGCGCCCGAACTGCAGTCGTTCGAGAAGGAAATCCTGTATCAGTACCGTGATGTGCCGTTGAAAGGCATCTGCAAGGATGAATGGGGATTTCCGCCGGATTTCACGGGAAACAGGGATAAAGACCGGTACTGGTATTCGGAGACGATGCGGAAGGCGTATGCGGAAAAGCATCCGGGCCGCGTGCTGGCGGACGACGCCTTCCTGATGTATCTGCCGCAGGAGGGGATGGAACGGGAGCGGGAGCAGGTCATCGACCGGTACAACCGCCTGTGTTTTGAACAGCAGGTGCGGATCGAAACGGCGTATGTCGAAGCCGGCCGGGAGGTTTTCGGCGTGGATGTCTTTCCGGCAACGCATCCTACGTGGTGGCCGTGGCCTGACAGCAGGGAGTTCACGAAAAATCAGCTCTCGTGGTGGAAAGTCCCCCGGACGTATGCACAAACGGACGAATGTGTTCCCTATTTCTGCCGGACATCGCTTGCCAAGGGCACGAATACCGTTTGGTACAACATGTTTTATGCTCCTTCGACCGATGCCTACGTTGCCGAACACTGGGGCGCGGCGCTGGCCGGCGGACGGGTCAACATTCACCCGCTCTATCCTGCTCCGAAAGGAGACAAGTCCGGCATGGTCGACCGCATGAGGGAGATTCTTGACACGGGGATTGACGAGGCGCGGCACAAGATACGGTTGCTGGACTTGATTACCCGCTCGCCGGTGGATGCGCCCGTAGCAGTCGTTTTCGGTCATTGGGGCGCGATGAACTGGGCACGCCCCGAAT
>JAITQL010000127.1 GCA_031288935.1 Tannerella sp. | reverse complement strand
AACGCCCTTTAAGCAGTAGCACAGGGCAGCGCCCTGTGTAAGATGGCGCGACAATACCCAAGCCCTGAAAGGGCGCAAGCAGCCATCCCGTGCACAATAAAAATCCGCGCCATCTGCGTTGAAATCCGCGTCGTCTGCGTGAAACGAATCTTTGAATCTTTGAATTTTTGAATCCTTAATGGCTTCGGGCATATAGCGAACCGTGTAATTCTTCATTCTTCATTATTAATTCTTAATTCCCTCGCAGTGGCAAAGCCATTCATCCCTGTGGGGATGGGAGTTCGGTAGAAAACCGTTTTGCCGTCCCTCTCGCATCCCGTACGGGATGCAACCTCAACGGGCGTCGGTCGTTTCTACCGAACTCCCATTCCTCACGGAATGACGGCGGGGTGATATGAATAGCCTTGAGTTGTTTTTGAGATTTCTTTCCCGGTTGGCAATTCGTCGGAAATGTGTATTTTTGCGACCGGATTGGCGCCAATCAAATCGCCGTTCAAGAAAAAACAGATGAGAAATAAAGTTTATATCGTATTTTTTTGGGGATTGATTCCCTTGTGGACATTTGCCCAGGGCGTTAAAATAACGCACGGCCCCTATTTGCAGGCTGTGGGCGAAAATGAAGTGACGATTGTCTGGACGACGGACGTGGATGCCGTTTCGTGGGTGGAGCTTGCGCCCGGCGGCAACGAGAGTTTCTATGCCTCCGAACGTCCGGCTTACTTCCAGACGAAGGACGGCAACCGGACGGTAGGCAAACTGCACAAGATTACCGTTCCGGGGTTGACGAAGGGGACGGAATACCGTTACCGGGCTTTCTCGAAGGCCGTGCTCCGATATCAGGGACAAAGCGACGTCCTGTACGGAAATGTCGCTTCTACAAACGTATACAGCCGAAAGCCGCTGCGCTTCCGGACGCTTGATGCCGGCAAGGAGGACATTGCCTTCACGGTCGTCAACGACATCCACGGACGGATCCGCGACCTGGAGGCGCTGACCGGCAACGCGCTCTACGGACGCCGGGATCTGGTCATTTTCAATGGCGACATGGTAAGCGAAATGGAAGACGAAACGACTTTCTTTGCCGGTTTCATGGACGATGCCGTGCGCCTCTTCGCTTCCGAAACGCCCGTCTTCTATTCCCGCGGCAATCACGAAACGCGCGGAAAATTCAACATCCATTTTTCATCCTACTTCCCCACTTCGACGGACAAACTGTACTATTCCTTCCGGCAGGGGCCGGTACTCTTCATTGTGCTCGATTCGGGCGAGGACAAGCCGGATTCCGACATCGAATACTCCGGACTGTCGCAGTTCGACGCCTACCGCGGCGAACAGCAGGCATGGCTGAAAACAGTATTGCAGAGCGACGATTTCCGCACGGCTGCATACCGGATGGTCATCGTCCACATACCGCCGGTTGATTCGGACTGGCACGGTTCGATCGACGTCAGGGAGAAGTTCCTGCCGATATTGAACAACGCCGGGATTACGGCCATGTTCTGCGGACACACGCACCGGTATAACTGCCTGGAAGCCGGTTCGCAGCACGATTTCCCCATCCTGATCAATGCCACCAATACGGCGCTGGAGGTCAGGGCGGACAAGGCCGGAATGACCGTCAGCCGGAAAGATACGGACGGGAAGGAGTTGAACAGTTTTCGTTATACGGCGAAATAGGGGTTCGGAATGATTAAGTCGAGATTCATACGCGGCCTGTTCATCGCCGTCATCGCCCTGTTTGTGATCGCGCTGGCAGGCGGAGGAGCTGGCGCGTATTTCCTTTTTTCACCCAATTTCGCACCTCAAGAAACCTGTCGGCTGTTCATCCATCCTGAAAAAGATTTCCGCAGCCTGTGCCGGCAACTCGAAGACACTGCGCATTGCCGGCACATCGGTACGTTCATCCGCCTGGCCGAAATACTGAACTATCCCGAAAACATGAAAACGGGATGTTACGCGGTCTATCCGGGGATGAACAATTACGATTTGCTGAACAACCTGCGGCGCGGACACCAGGAACGGGTATTCCTTACCTTCAACAACATCCGTACCCGGGAAGAACTGTCCGAACGCCTGAGCGCCCAGCTGATGATGGAGCGCGAAGAGCTGTCCGGACTGCTGGACGATGCCGCCCGTTGCGACTTGATGGGCTTTACCTTGCAGACCGTTACGGCCATGTTTATTCCCAACACGTATGAAATCTACTGGAACACTTCTGCCGAAAAACTGATGCAGCGGATGCAGCGCGAATACCTGGCCTTCTGGACGGAAGCGCGTCGCGACAAGGCTGCAAAAATCGGCATCACGCCCGTAGAAGTGTCGATACTGGCATCCATTGTGGAAGAAGAATCGGCCGTAACCGAAGAATATCCCGTGATTGCCGGTCTTTACATCAACCGTCTGCACCGCGGGATACCGCTGCAGGCCGACCCGACGGTGAAATATGCGACAGGCGACTTCTCCCTGCACCGGATACTGTACAGGCATCTCGAAGTGGATTCGCCCTACAACACCTATCTGCACACGGGACTGCCTCCCGGCCCCATCCGTATTCCTTCCATCACGGGCATGGATGCGGTCTTGAATTACGCGAAACACCAATATATATATATGTGTGCGAAAGAAGACCTGTCCGGAAGGCATAATTTTGCCGTATCGCTTTCCGAACACAACCGCAATGCCGCCCGTTACCAGACGGCGCTGAACCGGCTGGGGATCCGGTAATATCCGGGGCGTGCGGTCAGGCGCAAATTCGGGGATCGGAACCGGACGGGTCTCCATTGCAGCCAAAAATGAAAATGAGGTATGTACAGGCGTTGCATATAAAAATAAAAACCGTAACTTTGCCGCCGCAAAACAGAGCAGGTCCCGTAGCTCAGTTGGATAGAGCAACAGCCTTCTAAGCTGTGGGTCGAGCGTTCGAGTCGCTCCGGGATCACCTCAAGAAAAGCCGCTTATTTTTAAGGGGCTTTTTTCATGGCAAATCAACTAATGATTCAACAATTCGGGATGGAGACCGAGATACTTGTCCCGCAGATACAGGCTCATGACAAAGGCGATTGAAAACATGGATACTTCGACTTCGACGCTTTCGACGGTTTCCTTTTCGGGAGCATAGTAGATGTAGTTTTTTATATCGTTGAACATACCGTTTCCGGTGTTTCTCAATATGACATTCAGCGATATATCTTCGACGTCGAGGGGCGTAGGCGGATTTCGTTTGTCTATTTCGGAAATGAAAAAGCCAGGTTGCCGTCTATGCACTCTTTGCCTCCGGACATGTTCAGCAGTCCTGTTCCGGTTTGGGTGAGTGTGCGGGGGCTGTGTCTTGCAGACAGGGACGGGATCATCTCCGTATCTTTTTTCATAATCCAGGCGGATATTTCGGAAAGTATATCACGCATGCCGTCTACGTTTTTCTCCAGATTTCGGAAGTCGCTTCGCATAACCGCAAGGTCGCTTCGCATGACCGTAAAGTCGCTTCGCATAAGCGCAAGGTTTTGTGTTGTTTCGGCTGCGATTTTTTCGAGAGAATAAACCCGTTCTTCCCGCTTTTCCTGCCTCGCCTCGCAAGTGTCTACCCGGCTTTCCATGTTCTGAAGGCTGCTTACGGCCTTTTCATTCGCGTGGAAGCGTTCGCCGCATTCGTTTTGCTTCGCCCCGTATGCACTTACCCGGCCCTCCATGCGCTGCACCTTTTCCTTGTTCATGCCGGCTGATACCAGCTTTTTGACAATGAAATAAACGCCTGTAAGCACGGTTGCACATGCTGCGATGATTGAACTGATGATTTCTATTTTATCCATAGCGTATATATGCTGATTCAAAGACGCTGCAAAGATAAAACAAAAAAACGCAGTAACAATATTCAAAAGTGAGTGAAAAAGAGGAGAGAAGTTTCATGGATAACCGGTCAAACGCCCGATCCTGCACTCTGGCAGTCTTCAACGAACAGAAAAAAACGCTTTGTACCGGTACGTCGCACGAAGACCGAAGCTAAATCATCCACTTTTCTGCCCGGTTCAATTACCTGAAACGCCCGTTTGTGCCGGTCGAAGCGAGGTTTATATCCCTCTCGGGCAGGTTTTGGAAGGTTTTGACGGGAATCAAATACCCGAAAACGCCGTCGAAATACCAAAAACATTCGATGGAATACCTCCACGGGTATTTCGTCGAGGCTAAAAGGTATTCGGAATACCTCGGGAGGTATTCCGTCGAGGCAAAAAGGGTATTCGGAATACCTCGGGAGGTATTCCGTCGGGGTAAAAAGGTATTCGAAATACCTCTTGAGGTATTCAATCGAGGCAAAAAGGTATTCGGTTGAAGTAAAAAACCTCTCGCGGGAGGGAAAATACTTGTCCGTTTCGGAAATTAGCATTTACTTTGCAGTGTTTCAGTTAGCGTTACAAGTCGGAAATGGCGTGCAGGCCGTTTATACGTTAGCGTGATTGCTGCTTTGGCTCGCTGTTCAGGTTTTTGGTATCGGGGGGACAGTATGCGGCCGGTAAATGAACGGCTAAAAAACATCGGACGAGATGGAGATTTTTATAAACAATTAAAATAATGGCAATATGAAAAAGTTGATTTTACTCGGTTATTTTTTATCAATCCTTGTTGCGGCAAGGGGACAAGTTGTGTCATCCACTCCTGTAATGGAAGACGACAGTTTGTTGTCAGTGTATAAAAACGACGCTGACTGGATTACTCTGGAATGGCTTTCGAAAGCTAATTTACCGGGAAAAGACAGTATTTGCATTCCCCAAGGGAAATCGGATACCATTCTGAAGGCGTTGCTGTCGGTACATAATGCCTTGTCGTTACCGGCAAGAGACACGGTTGTAAACACGTTCAATAT
>JAITQL010000049.1 GCA_031288935.1 Tannerella sp. | reverse complement strand
CATTGAACTCAATGAACGGTTCATTTTCCAGCAGGATTCCCGGATGCCGGGGAGGGGGAAGGGCGGGTCAGAGGTCTTTCACCTCGTTCAGCTCGACCAGCTTGTTGACAATGGCATAGATTGTCAGACCGGCCGGACTGTGTATCTTCAGCTTGTTGGCGATGTTGCGCCGGTGCGTGATGACCGTGTGCGTGGAGAGGCAGAGATATTCCGCCGTCTGCTTGTTGGTCATGCCCTTGACGACGCAGACAATGATTTCCTTCTCGCGAAGGCTGAGTTCCTGCTTGCCGTTTTCCGCCGGTTCGAGGGTGGAGCTGCACAGGGAGGCGAGTTTGTCCCGGATCTGTTCCGCCGTGTCGTAGATGGAAATCGTTTCGTCGTAGGCTTTCAGTACGGACGGATCCATGAGCGTGTTTTGCAGGGCGACGTATTTCATGTCTTTGCACCCCGTTTCATTTTTCAGGTTTTGCAGGGAGAGGCCGTACGGGAAGAGCGGATTGACGATCAGCATGTCGGGTTTCCACTTGCACAGCTCGACGGTCAGGTGCGACGGATCGGCAATTTCAAAGAGGTTGACGTTCAAGACGGGAAGCCGCTTCAGTACGGCAATCAGGCCGCTGCGGACAATCAGCGAGGGATCGGCGATGGCTATCTTCGTTCGCAGGTTGCTCATCGGGCATCCGTTTTTTGTTCGAGCGCCTTGATTACGGGTACAAACAGGTCGTTTTCCAGCCGGTTGTGCGTCGCCAGATCCTGCGTGCAAACGAAGATGTCGAACAGTACGCTGTTCAGTTCGTTGCTGCTCTTCGCCGGAAAGTATTTGATGATGATGTCCTTCAGTTCCGACAGACGCTCCTCCACGCGGTCATGCTGCCGGCTGAAGATGTCGATGCGGTAGTGGCGTTTCTGCGCGTTGAGCAGCAGGTCGACATACGGAAACACCGTCTCCTCCTCGTAGTGCATGTGGCGGCGCACCTCGGATACGTATTCGTCGTAGTATCGCATGATCGCCCGCCCCGCGTCGTTGTGTCCGGCATCGACCGCCTCCATCAGCTTGACGCGGATGGCCGGCAGGCGGAAATCCAGAAAGTACAGGTGCGAGTTGCGCAGGTACGCGACCAGCGACTTGACGGAGATCGACCGGTCGTCCCCGTCCGGCCGGTCCTCGTTGATCAGCATGTTCACCACTGTCAGAAACGTCTTTTCGTCCACGTCGTTTTTGCGGCACACCTCGCCGATCGTCTGTTCGCCAAAACCCAGCGCGATACCAAACCGGCTCATGACAAGCAGCATTGCGTAGTTTTCGCAAATCAGGTCACTCATCCTGTCCGTAGCCTTATACTGTCCCAAATAATACATATGCGGTCTCCTTTTGTTGAGCGGCGCAAAGGTAGTTTCTTTTTACGACAATCCCGGCCGGAGGAATTGAAAGTTTGTCCGATTGCTCATGAAGTCTGGCCTGAAGATGATCCGGCGGACTGCAAATCCCCGAATCTTGAATTTTGTATTTTTGAATCTTTGAATTTCGTATCTTTGCGGCGAAAATTAAACGGAAAGAAAGATGAAACCTGTATTATTTGTATTGGCTGCCGGCATGGGAAGCCGTTACGGCGGACTGAAACAGCTGGACGGGCTGGGGCCTCACGGCGAAACGATCATGGATTATTCCATTTATGACGCCATTCGGAGCGGATTCGGCAAGGTGGTGTTTGTGATCCGGAAGGATTTTGAAGCCGACTTCCGCGAAAAGATTTTACGCAAGTACGAAAATCACATTCCCGCCGAGGCGGTTTTTCAATCGCTGGACAAAGTGCCCGAAGGATTTGCCTGTCCGCCGGAACGGACAAAGCCGTGGGGTACCAATCACGCGGTGCTGATGGGGAAGGACGTGATCCGGGAACCCTTCGCCGTGATCAATGCCGACGATTTCTACGGACGCGACAGTTATGAAGTCCTTTGCAGGGCGCTGATCCGGCTCGAGGGCAGGGAAAATGAATATTGCATGGTCGGTTTTCGGGTCGGCAACACACTGAGCGAAAGCGGCTCCGTGGCAAGGGGCGTTTGCGAAACCGGCAGCGACGGGTTTTTGACTTCCGTCGTCGAACGTACCGCCATCAAACGGATTGAGGGCCGGATTCAGTTCACGGACGAAAACGGACAGACTGTCATTCTGGCTGAAAACACGCCCGTTTCCATGAACATGTGGGGCTTCACGCCAGACTATTTTGCCCATTCCGGGGAATATTTCAAGGAATTTTTACGCAACGGCGCGGATAACCTGAAAAACGAGTATTTCATTCCCCTGATGGTAAACGATCTGGTAACCAAACACACGGCGCGCGTGGAAGTGCTGGATACGGCCTCAAAATGGTTTGGCGTCACCTATCTGGACGACCGCCAGGGCGTGGTCGACAAGATCCGGGCGCTGATCGACGCCGGCGAATATCCCGAAAAACTGTTCTGATTCAAAAAATACACCGATTTAAAACGCTTCAAAATGAAAAAAAACGTGCTCACAGGACTTGCATGCCTCCTGTT
Organism: Tannerella sp.; assembly: GCA_031288935.1. GTDB lineage: Bacteria > Bacteroidota > Bacteroidia > Bacteroidales > Tannerellaceae > Tannerella. Next base: position 8,926 of record JAITQL010000049.1, on the reverse strand, counting down.
TCTGACCGGCCTGCACGGATTCGCGCAGGAAACGAACCCGGTCGTGCTGATTGATACCGACATGGGAAAAATCAAGGTAAAACTGTACAGCGAAACGCCCCTGCACCGCGACAATTTCATCAAGCTGGTGAAGGCGGGGCAATACAACGGACTGCTGTTCCACAGGGTCATCAAGCAGTTCATGATACAGGCGGGCGACGTGACGTCGAAAGACTCCCCGGAGGGTCAGAAACTGGGCGACGGAGACCTGGACTACACCGTTCCGTCCGAAATCGTCTATCCGAAGTACTTTCACCGGCACGGCCAGCTCTGCGCAGCGCGTACGGGCGACGAGGTCAACCCGGAGAGAGCCTCCTCCGCCTCCCAGTTTTACATCGTCACCGGAAAGCACTACACGGAAAGGGAACTGGACAAGATGGAACAGGAAAAGCACATCCGGCTGACGGCGGAACAGCGCCAGGCCTACATGATTGACGGCGGCGCGCCGCATCTGGACAACGCCTACACCGTATTCGGAGAAGTGATCAAGGGAATAAAGGTGGTGGATAAAATTCAGCTTGTGCGCGTGGACGAGAACGACCGACCGCTGAAGAACGTCAAAATCAAGTCGATGAAAATCGTTAAAAAATAAGTCATGAACACCGGTCGCATCCTCTCCGCCTGCCTGATTTGCTTTTGCACGGGTCTGTACGGATTTGCGCAGACGGAAACGCAGACGCAAAAACCCGGCATGAAGATGCGGATTCCCGAAGGGTATCACGCCGGATACCTGGACGGAAGCGACACGGTGGCAGTGGTTCAGCTCCAGGAAGTAATCGTTTTTCCCGAACTCGGGTTCAAAAGCGAAAAGGAACGCCGGCAGTACACGAAACTGGTGCGCGACGTAAAAAGGACGCTTCCCTACGCAAAAATGGTCTATGCCATGCTGATTGAAACCTACGAATACATCGAAACCCTCCCCGACGACCGGGCGCGCGAAGACCACCTGAAACGGATGGAAAAGGAACTCTTCAGGGAATACAAGCCGGAACTCAAGAAACTGACCCTTTCGCAGGGAAAGCTGCTCATCAAGCTCGTAGACCGCGAATGCAACCAGACAAGCTACCACCTGCTGACGGCCTATCTGGGGCGTTTTCGCGCCGGATTCTGGAACATGTTTGCCGGGCTTTTCGGCGCCAGTCTGAAAAGCGAATACGACCCGAAAGGCAAAGACGCCATGACCGAACGCATCGTCCTGCTCGTCGAGCACGGGCAGATTTGACGCCCCCTCCCCTGCGCAATTATTTACTACCCCTACGGCGCAGGGATCGTAGATTTTTCCGCTGAGATCGTAAATAAACCGGACAATAAGGTAAACCGATGAAATAACAGGGTAAACAAATCAGGCAATACGGTAAACAGATTTACGCTCTTTAACGGTGAGGGGAAGATTACACGGTCGGACTTTGAATTTTTGAATTTTTGAATCTTTGAATCTGCACATGCCCCCACCCTATCTCAATTGCCTGAAAAACTCCCACATCACGATGCCTCCGGCTACGGATACGTTCAGCGAATGTTTCGTGCCGATCTGCGGGATTTCGATGCAGCAGTCGCACAGGTCTATCACCGCCTGCTGCACGCCTTTCACCTCGTGTCCCAGTATCAGCGCGCAGGGTCTGCTCCTGTCCGGCGCCAGCCTGTCGAGAGAAATACTGCCCGCGGCCTGTTCCACGGCGTACAGCGCATACCCTTCCCGTTTCAGTTTCCGCACCGCATCCAGCGTGTCGCTGCAAGCGTGCCATGCTACCGTTTCCTCTGCGCCCAGCGCCGTCTTGTGAATTTCGGGATGGGGAGGCGTCGCCGTAATTCCGCACAGGTACACGGCCTGTGCACGGAAGGCATCGGCCGTACGAAAAACCGAACCGACATTGTTCAGGCTCCGTACCTGGTCAAGCACAACGACAAAGGGCGTCTTGACGCTTTCCTGATACTCGTCCGGAGACAGCCGGTTTAATTCGGTGATTTTTAACTTGCGCATGGAGACAATTCAAGATTCAAGATTCAAACGTTTTCAGCGCAGACCGGCGAAGGTCTCGACAAGCTGAAACAGCTCGCCGCCCAGTGCGTCTGCCTCCGCCTGCGTCGGCGCTTCGGCGTATATGCGGACGATCGGTTCGGTATTGCTTTTCCTCAAGTGCACCCACCTGTCGGGAAAGTCGATCCTGACGCCGTCGATGTCCGTTACGTCATATCCGGCAAAGCGGTTCCTTACCTGTTCCAGCAGGGCGTCCACATCCATTGCCGGCGCAAGCTCCACTTTCCGTTTCGACATGAAACAGGATGGATACAAAGCGCGCAGCTCGCTGACGCGGAGGTTGCTTTTTACCAGATGCGTCAGGAACAGGGCGATGCCCACAAGCGCATCGCGGCCGTAGTGGCTGGCCGGAAAGATCACGCCGCCATTGCCCTCGCCGCCGATCACAGCGCCCGTTTCCTTCATTTTGGCCACCACATTGACTTCTCCCACAGCCGCCGCGTAACAGGTGCAGCCGTAACGCTGCGTCACGTCGCGCAGTGCGCGGCTCGAACTGAGGTTGCTCACCGTCGCGCCGGGCGTACGGGAGAGGATGTAATCGCTGACGGCTACCAGCGTATATTCTTCGCCGAAGAACTGTCCGTTTTCGCAGACGATCGCCAGGCGATCCACATCCGGGTCGACTACAAAACCGACGTCTGCCCTGGCCTGCGTCATCAGGCTGGCGATTTCGGTCAGATTTTCCGGCAACGGCTCGGGATTGTGCGAAAAATTCCCGTGAGGATTGCAGTGCAGCTTGAAGATTTCCCGTATGCCCAGCGCATAGAGCAGGTCTGGGATGACCATGCCTCCGACCGAATTGACACAGTCTATCGCTACACGCAGATTGGCCTTGCGGATGGCGGCCGCATCTACCTGTTCCAGTTTCAGTATGCTTTCAATGTGGCGTTCCTTGTAACGGCTGTCCGCAATCACCTTCCCCAGCGTGTCTATGCCTGCGAACGTGAAGTCCTCCTCCTCGGCCAGCGCCAGCACTTCGCTTCCTTCCCGTTCGTTCAGGAACTCCCCCTGCGCGTTGAGCAGCTTCAGCGCATTCCACTGCTTCGGGTTATGGCTGGCCGTGATGACGATGCCCCCGGAGGCGTGTTCCATCACAACGGCCAGTTCGGTCGTCGGCGTGGTGGCCATGCCGATGTCGACGACATCAAACCCCATGCCGGTCAGCGTACCCGTCACGAGGGATTTCACCATCTCGCCCGATAGGCGTGCGTCGCGTCCAACAACTACGATCCGGCGACTTTCCGTCGCAGCATGGCGATGAATGAAGGCCGCATATCCGGCCGTATATTTTACGATGGCTAAGGGATTCAGCCCCTCGTCCGGTTTGCCGCCAATCGTTCCCCGGATACCTGAAATTGACTTGATAAGCGTCATCTGAATTAAGAATTATGATATGATCTTTGAATTTTGAATGTCTCACCGTATAGCCGTGAATCCGGTATAGGGGATCAGCGCCGGGGGGATGAGAATACCGTCCTCCGTCTGATTGTTTTCCAGCAGCGCGGCTACGATACGGGGCAAGGCCAGGGCGCTGCCGTTCAGGGTGTGACACAGCTGCGTCTTCCTGTTTTCGTCCCGGTAACGGCACTTCAGGCGGTTTGTCTGGTAACTTTCAAAGTTGGACACCGAACTGACTTCCAGCCATCGCTGCTGTGCGGCCGAGAAAACCTCGAAGTCGAACGTCAGCGCCGACGTAAAGCTCATGTCGCCCCCGCACAGCCGCAGGCGTCGCCAGGGCAAGGCCAGCTGCTCGACCAGCGACTGTACGTAGCCGACCATCGCGCAGAGCGTCTCACCGGAACGTTCCGGCGTGTCGATACACACGATCTCCACCTTGTTAAACTGGTGCAGGCGGTTCAGCCCGCGCACGTCCTTTCCGTACGAACCCGCCTCGCGCCGGAAACAGGCCGAATAGGCCACATGTTTCACCGGCAGTTCCGATTCGTTCAGAATCACGTCGCGATACAGGTTGGTCACCGGCACTTCCGCCGTAGGAATCAGGTACAGGTTGTCCAGACCGGCATGATACATCTGACCCTCCTTGTCCGGCAAGTTTCCCGTTCCGTATCCGGAATCGACATTCACAAGATAGGGCGGTTCCACTTCCACGTAACCCGCCTCGCGCGCCCGATCCAGAAAGAAATTGATCAGCGCCCGCTGCAGCCGCGCCCCGTACCCCTTGTACACCGGAAACCCCGCGCCGGTGATCTTCACGCCCGCCTCGAAATCAATCAGGTCATACCGCTTCGCCAGTTCCCAGTGCGGCAGCGCGCCAGCCGGCAGTATGGGAACAACGCCCCCCGTTTCCTCGCACACGTTCTCCTCCGCACCCTTCCCCTCCGGCACCGAAGCGTGCGGCAGGTTGGGCACCTGCATCAGCAGTTCCTGTATCTCTTTTTCGGCATTGGACTTGGCCGTTTCCAGCGACTTGCTTTCCTCCTTGATCCCGGCCACCCGTGCCCTGGCAGCCTCCGCCTCGGCCTTCCGCCCCTCCTTCATCCATCCGCCAATGGACTTCGAGAGACGGTTCTGCTCCGTCAGGTTCGCGTCCAGCGCCGTCTGCGACGTGCGGCGGACAACATCCAGCGCAATGATCCTGTCCACGATCTCGCCTGCTTCGAAATACTTTTTGGCCAGCTCGCGGACTACTTTGTCCCGATTCTCCGTAATAACTTTTAATGTCAACATGATTGTTTTGTTTCAAAATTAGAGCGCAAAGATACGCACACTTTGGTTAAAAACCGTCCGTGCAACGTGAAAAACTACTTCACGACACCCCCCGAAATCCAGCGCTGCGCATAATACGGCTCTTCCAGGCCGCTGACAGTCACCCCCCTGGACGTGCTCGCATGGATAAACTTTCCATCCTTCAGGTAAACGCCCACGTGAGACACCTTGCGTTTGTCCTTTCCCGTATGAAAGAACACCAGATCGCCCTCTCTCAGTTTCCGTTTCTTCCGCACCCGCCGGCAGTTCTGCCGCAGCATCGCAGCCGAAGAACGCGCCAGCGTCTTCCCGTAAACCTCCCTGTAAACAACGGAAACAAATCCCGAACAGTCCGTCCCCTTCCGCGAACTCTGTCCCCACCGGTACGGCGTGCCGATCCAGCCGGCCACCGTGTTGTACAGCGCCAGGTTATCTCCCCTCGTCACCCGCACGCCCAGTCTGACCGAGAGCTTCGCCGCCTGTTTTGCCGAGTAGACCCCCGCCGACGCCGAACTGCCCTGCCTGCGTGCGGCACACGACAGACAGACGCCTGCCATCAAAAACAATAACCCCGTCAACAGGGCATTTCTTTTCAAACCATTCATACACAAGTTTCTTTAGACGCGATAAAGATACGGCTAACATTCGGAACAGCAAAACCACAGGGCTATCCATAAGGTTGAAAGCCTTTAAATGACGAGTGTAAATTGCTTTCTATTTCTCGGAACTTGATATGGATTCCGTGAGCGACTTCCACAAGTTGTCTTCCGGGAGGGCGGCATCCACGGTAACGGGCTGCCGGCTGACAGGATGAATAAACGAAATGCTGCGCGCATGCAGACTGATGCCGCCATCCGGATTGGAGCGTTCCGAACCGTATTTCAGGTCGCCCTTGATGGGGCATCCGATCTTGGCCAGTTGACAGCGTATCTGGTGATGGCGACCGGTCTTCAGGTCGATTTCCAGCAGGTAATAGTGTTCCGAAGCGGCTGCCAGCCGGTACCGGAGGATGGCTTTTTTTGCATTCGGCGTTTCGACATCATACGCGAAACTTTTGTTTTTCGCTTCATCGCGAACTATCCAGTGCACTAATTCTCCTTCCGGAGCCGGCGGGCGGTGCTTGACGATTGCCCAGTACTTTTTTTTCACCTCGCCCAACCGGAATTTTTCATTCATCCGGTAGAGCGCCTTACTCGTTTTGGCGAAGAAAACGACCCCTGTTACAGGACGGTCCAAACGGTGAATGAGGCCGACAAAGACATTTCCCGGTTTGTCATATTTCTCTTTTAAACAGGATTTCAGCATATCCATAAGCGGAATATCTCCTGTTTTGTCGCCCTGTACTATTTCGTGGCAGTTCTTGTTGACCGCCATCAGATGATTGTCTTCGTAAATAATTTCCATAGTTGGAGAGTCAATAAAAAAAATCGGGTTTTATGATCATAAAACCCGAAAATCCTGCATTTCTACATATTCATTCCGCCACAAACCGGAATCACCTGCCCCGTCACATAGGCCGAAAGGTCGGAGGCAAGGAAAACGGCGACATTGGCGACGTCTTCCGGCGTTCCTCCACGACGCAGGGGGATTTGTTTCGCCCATTCCTGCCGGACTTCTTCCGACAGGGCGGCCGTCATGTCCGTGATAATGAAGCCCGGCGCAATGGCATTGGCGCGGATGCCCCGCGAACCCAGTTCCTTGGCTACCGACTTGGCCAGACCGATCATCCCGGCCTTGGAGGCGGAATAGTTTGCCTGTCCGGCGTTCCCCGAAATCCCCACAACCGAAGCCATGTTGATGATACTTCCACCCTTTTGCCGCATCATGACCGGCGTAATGGCATGGATGAGGTTGAAAGCCGATTTCAGGTTGACGTTAATCACCAGATCCCATTGCTGCTCGTTCATGCGCATCATCAGGCCGTCGCGGGTAATGCCGGCGTTATTTACCAGGATGTCTATGCGTCCAAATTCCCTGTTCACTTCATCCACGGTCTTGTGCGCATCTTCAAAATTGGCGGCGTTGGAGGCATATCCTTTCGCCTTCACGCCCAGCGCTTCAATTTCCTTTTCAGTGGCTTGACCGTTTTCGTCGATCACCAGATCCGTGAAAGCCACATTAGCGCCTTCGGCTGCAAATTTCAAGGCGATCGCCTTCCCGATTCCACGCGCTGCGCCGGTGACGAGCGCTGTTTTTTCTTCCAAAAGTTTCATACGTATAGTTATTTAATAATTTAAAAATTCAATGTTTCAATTACACCTGATCAGGCAGGCGCCGGCCGAATAGCCTCCGCCAAAGACGGTCAGGCAAACCAGATCGTTCGCTTTAAACCGGTCTGTGTTTTGAGCATATACCAGTGCACAACTTGCCGAGCCGGTATTTCCCAGTTCGTCGATGTTGTACAGCATCTTTTCATCCGGTATCCGAATCTGTTCCGCAATATTTTTCATAATCCGCAGATTGGCCTGGTGGGCGATGAAATAAGACAGATCGTCCCACGTATAACCATTGTTTTCCAGCAACCGGAGTGCGTTTTGGGGCATCAGCGTACAGGCCTGTACGAACACGTCTTTTCCTTCGGGCATCCGGATGCCGCCGTCGCGCGGACGCAGCTGGACGCTTTCCGGCCCTTTTCCCAGACAGCCCAGTCCCTGCGTAAAGATTTCCAGTATGCGGGCATCTTTTTCCGTAACCTGTTCCTTCGAGATAAAAAAGGCGACCGATGCGTCTCCCCACAGGTGGCCGCTCTTGGGATCCTCTTCATTGATATACGCCCAGTTCTTGTCGCCGCAGACGATCAGCGCCTTCCGGGATTTTCCCGCCGCAAAGTACCCTTCGATGACTTCGAGTGCGTTCACGAACGAGGAACAGGCGGAAGACAGGGAAAAAGCCTTTGCGTCTTCGATGCCAAACGTTCGCTGGGCTACGTGCGCTGCCGTCCCTACCGTATCGTAAGGCGAATAGGAGGCTGAAATAATCAAGTCAACTTCTTTTATATCGTAAGGGAGAGAAGGGAGAGCATGACGAATGGCTTCGATTCCCATTGTATTGATGTTTTCTTCGGGTTTGGCTCTTGAGCGGGTGACAATACCTGTACGCTGTGCGATCCACTGATCGGTTAATCCGTTAATCTTCAAAAAATAGTCGTTGGAGACCCGTTCCTTCGGAACATAATATCCTGTCGCATTGATATACATCATTTCATTATTTTAATACCGTTAAAAATCAGATTCACCACATTCTTTTTATGATCGGCCAGATCGGCCTCCGAACTGCCCATGAATCCGCGAATATAAGGAACCTCAAGTCCTTTGAGTGCATGATGGAGAATCAAGGCCGTGATGCCCGTATCCGGTATCCTGAACGTACCCTCCTGTATGCCGTCCTCCAAAATCTTTTTGAGGATTTCGATTTCCTGACAGTCAAATTTTTTTCTTGCCTTTTCTACCCGCCAGATGTCCCTGAAAAACCTTGCCCGGAGCGTTCCGTTCCGGAATACGATGGCTTTTACGGCATCCAGTCGCGTATATATGAATGTAATGAGCTTTTCGTCTGCCCGCAATGCTTTTGCGGCAATATCACGCAAACTCTGGTTGAGCTTGTCCAGTTCCGATTCGACCACTGCCAAAAAAAGATCGTCTTTACTTTTGAAATACGTATAGAGCGTGCGTCTGCCCTTCTGCGAAGCCCGGGCAATATCATTCATGGTGGTATGGTCTACGCCCATGCGGGCGAAGAGCTGTCTGGCTACATCCACCAAAATATCACGTGTCTTAGATACTGTTATCGACATATTTCCTGCACACTTTAATCAAATCTGTGCGCAAAAGTAGTTAAATATCTCCGATATACCAATCTTGCGAGAAAAATCTTAGGATAATTTGGTTTATTTGGGGATTTTTCCTACCTTTGTCCCGCAAAACAAAATCGCGGAGTGGAGCAGTGGTAGCTCGTTGGGCTCATAACCCAAAGGTCGTAAGTTCGAGTCTTGCCTCCGCAACAGGGAAAAGCATCCTCCGGGATGCTTTTTTCTTTTCCGGAAAAGCGAACGGAAAAGTTTTTGCCCTACCGTCAAAACGGAGAGTCTTCTCAATTTGTTTTCGCCCCACCATCAAAAATGATGAGTCTTCTCAACTTGTTTTT
>JAITQL010000250.1 GCA_031288935.1 Tannerella sp. | reverse complement strand
TGCCGGTAGAAAAGGAATGATTCAACATCCGGCAAAATCCCGTTCGGGATGATATGCCGGTCATATTCACAAAATACACAGTTGACAATCCGTCTGAAAGCCTCTGTGTTTCTCTGTGTAACCAAGGGATGAAAACTGACTGCAGTCAACAGAAAGAGGTATACGGCCTACACCAGCGTAACCTCGATGTTGCGTTCCTGGATCAGTTTGACAACATTTGCAGGCGCATTCGTGTCGGTGATGATGTGGTGAATGCTGTCTATGTCGCAAATTTTGCAGAAACCGCGCTTGTTGAATTTGGACGAGTCGGTCAGGACAACGATTTTTTGCGCGGCGGCAATCATTTGCTGATTGACACGCGCTTCGTTCATGTCGCTGGTCGTCAATCCGTAATCCAGATCAATCCCGTCGACGCTAATGAACAGTTTGTTGCATGACAAATCCTGCAACGTATTTTCTGCATAATGACCGATAACGGATACGGAATTTTTACGAATCGTTCCACCCAGCTGGATCACCTCGACGAATGGATTATAACACAGCGACAGCGAAACTTTGACCGAGGAGGTAATCACCGTAATCTGCTCGCGGATGTCGATCGCATGGGCAAAAGCCAGCAGGGTTGTTCCCGAAGCAATGATAATCTTGTCATCCGCTTTCAGCAGTTTATTGGCGGCCCGTGCAATGTGCAACTTCTCTGAAACGTGCATCTTTTCCTTTACATCAATATGCTTGTCGGTAATGATCGACGTAAGATTACTGGCGCTTCCATGGTTGCGTTGCAGAAGTTTCTTTTCTTCAAGCAACTTCAGGTCTTTTCGGATCGTTACTTCCGAAGCGTTCAAGTTACGGCTAAGGTCGCTAACCTTTACATATCCTTGCTGTTTCAGCTGTTCAAGGATAAATTTCTGTCGTTCGGCAATATTAGTCATATAAATTAGGTTTATCTTTTGACTTTGCAAACTTATAAAAAAATCTTCAGGAACAAACGGCATGGAGAAAAAAAATATGCAACCCCCTTTTTCCCCGCAGACTTTTGGAATATTTCGATACCATGGCTGTCGCTTTTGAATACGGGGTGAAATCTTTCGATCCGACTTGAAAATGTTTCGGAAATATTTGTTTTTGAAAAAATACCGCTTTACCTTTGTGTGAAATTTTACACATACTAAAATACTGCATGAAACGTATTACAGTACAATTGAAGGATTCATCCATTGAATGGGATATGATCATCGTTGGAGGAGGTGCAACAGGACTTGGCACGGCAGTGGATGCCGCATCAAGGGGTTATAAGGTAGCCTTGCTGGAGCAGTCGGACTTCACGAAAAGCACCTCCAGCCGCAGCACAAAACTGGTACATGGCGGGGTTCGTTACCTGGCGCAGGGCGATGTCGGTCTGGTGGTCGATGCCTTGCAGGAACGGGGATTGATGAAAGCAAACGCACCGCATCTGGTAAAAGACCAGCGGTTCATCATCGGGAATTACCGCTGGTGGGAAAAGCCTTTTTACACGCTGGGACTGACCCTGTATGACATCCTTGCGGCCAAACGCGCCTTCGGACGTTCGTTGCCGCTGAGCAGGAAACAGGTCATGGCGGAGATTCCGCAAATCAAAACTCAAGGACTGAAAGGCGGAGTGGTTTATCACGACGGGCAATTCGACGATTCGCGGATGGCGATTAATCTGGCGCAAACGGCCACGGAATACGGCGCCGTCTGCGTAAATTATGTGAAAGTGACAGGACTGACGAAAGATGAAACAGGCAAAATAACGGGTGTAGACGCTTGCGACATGCTTGAGAACCGTTCGTTTCATTTGAAAGCGAAGGTTGTCATTAACGCAACAGGGATTTTTGTCGACAAGCTGATGCAGATAGATGTGCCGAAAAAGGGAAACCTGGTGCGTCCCAGCCAGGGTGTGCATTTAGTGGTCGACAAGTCGTTTCTGGGAGGCAACACGGCGATTATGATCCCCAAAACGAGCGACGGGCGGGTTTTGTTCGGTGTGCCCTGGCACGGAAAAGTCGTCCTGGGAACAACCGATACGCCGATGAACGAGTGTGTGCTGGAACCGCGCGCCCTGGATGAAGAAATCGACTTCATCCTGCGTACGGCCGGCGCTTACCTGGTGAAACAGCCCCGGCGCGAAGACGTCCTTTCCGTATTTGCAGGCCTGCGACCGCTGGCAGCGCCCAGGAACAACTCGGACGGAAAGAAAACAAAAGAAATCTCCCGCAGTCACAAGATCATCGTCTCCGAAGGCGGCCTGCTCACCGTTACCGGCGGGAAATGGACGACGTACCGCCGCATGTCGGAAGATGTGGTGAACCGGGCGGCCAGGATTGCCGGACTGCCTCCCGCGAAGTGCGTGACAAGGCAATTGCACCTCCACGGATATAAAAAAGCAGTAAATCGAGCATCTTTTGGCTATGTGTATGGCTCCGATTACGAAAAGATATTACTTTTGCAACGCGAAAACGCTGCCTGGCGTGAAAAACTCCATCCGCAATACGATTACACCGGTGCGGAAGTGGTTTGGGCTGTACGCGAAGAAATGGCCTTCACGCTCGAAGACGTGCTGGCGCGCAGGCTCCGGCTGTTGTTTCTGGACGCCCGCGCTGCCATCGAAACGGCGCCCGGGGTGGCTTCTCTCATGGCGAACGAACTGGGAGAAGATGCAGCCTGGGAGAAAACGCAGGCGGACACGTTTGTCGCAATGGCGAAAGAGTACTGTTTAAGCGCTCTGTAACAATAGGAATGAAACATATTAAATTACAGTTTTATGGAGAGATATATATTATCGTTTGACGCCGGAACAACCAGTTCCAGGGCAATTGTATTCAACGGAAAAGGGGAAGCCTGTTCGGTTGCACAGAAAGAGTTTTCGCAGATATTTCCGCGGGACGGGTGGGTAGAACATGATCCGTATGAGATTTGGTCTTCGCAGGCGGCCGTTGCTGCCGAAGCGATCACCAAAATCGGCATAAACGGCACGAACATCGCCGCCATCGGCATTACGAACCAGCGGGAAACCACCATCGTGTGGGACCGGAAGACCGGCGAACCGCTCTACAACGCCATCGTGTGGCAAGACCGGCGCACGGCCGAGTACTGCGACGAACTGAAAGGCAAAGGACTGCTTTCCTTCATCCGCAACAAGACCGGCCTCATCATCGACGCCTATTTCAGCGCAACGAAGATCAAATGGATCCTCGACCACGTCGAAGGGGCGCGTACAAGAGCCGAGCGGGGCGAACTGGCCTTCGGAACGGTCGATACCTGGCTGGTCTGGCAATTGACGAAGGGCGAAGTACACGTGACCGACGTCTCCAATGCGTCGCGCACCATGCTCTACAATATCCACACGCAGGAGTGGG
>JAITQL010000226.1 GCA_031288935.1 Tannerella sp. | reverse complement strand
TGTCAAGTCAAGCGGACATTCGTCATCAATAAGGTACAGGAACTCGGAATCCATCCGGTACGCAAACTGGTGGGCGGAGGCAGGACAAAACCTGTTTTTGCCGTTCACGGACGTAAATTCGATGCAGTTGCCAAGGTCGGCAGCTGGCGAAAGCTCCGTGACACTGGCCTGTTCCGATTCAATCCGCACCCATCTGCCGGAAATCTCCCCTGATTCGCTCGCGTCCTTCTGCCCGCTGCAACCGGCAATGCCTGCAAAAATCATCAACCGGACTGCGACATCTAAAGTAATACTATATTTGTATATCACCGCATTAACCTTTCATGTATGTTGTCTTTTTTCAAACAAGACTTCACAAAGATGAATAAAAACGCAGAGGCAAGTTGGATGAAAAACGAAAATACGGATACTGATTCATGCCGTTTTCCCGAACAGGCTGCAAACAGCTTGTCAAATTTCGACAAAATCCGGTGTACAGGTCAAAAAGCATATTAAAAAAACGACCGGTTTCCGTTCCGTGCTTCGTTTCGGCGTCACAGTATCCGGTTGACTGCAGAGGCGGAACAGTTCCGCCTGCCGGGAGGCGTCGAACTGTCGCACGGCTGCGGCGATCTCCAACCTCCTACACGGCGGCGGCGGAAAGATCGGGAGTCAAGATTCAAAGATGGCAAATCAGTCATGTAACAGCATTCCGCCCTTTCCGCAGTAAAGCGTTTTTTTCAGAACAGTCCGGTGATATTCCCTTCGCTGTCGATGTCGATGTGTTCGGAGGCCGGTTCTTCCGGCAAACCGGGCATGCGCATGATGTCGCCGGTGATCGGGATCAGGAAACCCGCGCCGGCGGCAATCTCTATTTCACGTACGGTGATCACAAAGTCTTTTGGCCGGCCTAACAGTTCGGGATTGTCGGAGAGGGATTTTTGCGTCTTTGCCATGCAGATGGCCAGTCCTTCCAGTCCCAGATCGGCAATTTTCAGCAGGTTTGCCTTGGCCTTCGACGTATAGTCAACGGCTTCCGCGCCGTAGATTTTGCGAGCGATGGTTTCTATTTTCTGCTCGATGCTTTCATCCAGTCCGTAAAGCGGTCTGAACTTTGTGCAGCAGGCTGCCGAGCTGCGAATCACCATTTCAGCCAGTTCAAGCGCGCCTTCGCCGCCTTTTCCCCACACGTCGACAATGGACACGGGCACGCCGGCCTCTTCGCAGAAACGCTTGACGAAATCAAGCTCTTCCGGCGTGTCGCTCGTGAACCGGTTGATGGCAACTACGGGCGCCAGATTGAAAATCCGAATGTTTTCGATGTGTTTCTGCAGATTTCCGATGCCGTTGCGGAGTGCGTTCAAGTCGGATTCATGGAGCGTTTTGAGCGACTTCCCGCCGTGATATTTCAGCGCGCGTACCGTTGCAACGAGCGTCACGGCGTTCGGCGTCAAACCGGCTACCCGGCATTTGATGTCCAGGAACTTTTCCGCGCCGAGGTCGAAACCGAAACCGGCTTCGGTCACGGTGAACTCGCTCAAGGCCAAAGCCGTTTTCGTGGCAATGACCGAGTTGGTGCCCTGTGCAATGTTCGCAAACGGCCCGCCGTGGATAAAAGCGGGCGTGCCTTCGAGCGTCTGCACCAGGTTCGGTTTGATGGCGTCCTTCAACAGGGCGGCCATGGCGCCGTGCGCTTTCAGGTCGCGGGCATAAACCGGGTTTTTGTCGTAGGTGTATCCGATGAAGATATTTCCGAGCCGCTGCTTCAGGTCTTGAATGTCGTTGGCCAGACAAAGGATCGCCATGACCTCGGAGGCGGCGGTGATGTCAAAGCCGGTTTCGCGCGGGACGCCGGAGGTTGTTCCACCCAGTCCTGCGACCAGTTTGCGCAGCGAGCGGTCGTTCATGTCCATGACCCGTTTCCACGAAATGGTTCGCGGGTCCAGCCGCAGGGAATGATGTTTGCTCTGAATGTTGTTGTCGATCAACGCGGCCAGAAGGTTGTGCGCCTTTTCGATGGCGGCGAAGTCGCCGGTGAAGTGCAGGTTGATGTCTTCCATCGGGAGCACCTGCGAATAGCCTCCTCCCGTTGCGCCGCCCTTGATGCCGAAGACGGGGCCTAACGACGGTTCGCGCAGAACGACGCTGGCATGTTTGCCAAGGCGGTTCAATGCCTGCGAAAGGCCGATGGAGACGGTTGTTTTGCCTTCGCCCGCCGGCGTGGGCGAGATGGCGGAAACAAGGATCAGTTTAGGGTCTTTGAAGCGCGGCGGCGCCGACTTGCAGGATAAGGGCACTTTGGCTTTGTACTTTCCGTAAAATTCCAAATCGTCTGTACATATCCCCAAACGTTCGGCGATCGCCGTGACGGGTTGCATCCGTATCGAACGGGCTATTTCAATATCTGTTTTCATCTTGTTTTCGAGTTATTTTTAAAACCGGCGTGCAAGATACGAAAAAAAATCGTTTGCTGAAAATCAACGCAGCGGCATGAGCCAGGCAAGTCTCAGGGAAATCGCCTGCGACGAGGCTTTGGAGAACGCATCCTGGTGGCGCGTGTTGTAGAAGTCGCTCAGCGCGTAGTAATAGCGTCCTTCCAGCAGGAGGGATCCGATGCCGGTACGTATCTCCAGTCCCGGGCCGCCGCCCAGTCCCCATTCGATCTTCTTGTCGGCATGGAGGCTGTGCTGCGCGTTGATGTTTTGCGGAGTGGCGCCGTTCAGGTTCTCTTCCGTGTGTTCGCTGATCAGCAGACCGATTTGCGGCCCCAGGTTGACGAAAAACTTGACACGGTCGCCGCCAGAGTAAATGTGCGTCATGAAAGGGATTTCCACATAGTTCATCCGGCGCAGGAAACGGTAGTCGGCGCCTTCAGGCACGTCCAGTTCGTCAAAGTTCTCCTCCCAGCCCTGCTGCTTGAAGTTCAGTTCCACCTGCAGTCCGAGATTTCTGTCCGTATTCCAGCGGAGCGTCAGCCCGCCCTGGTATCCCGTCAGCAAATTCTCCTGTACCTTGGGCGAGAAACTGACGGACGAGAGGTTGACGCCTCCCGAAGCGCCGATCGACCACTCCGGGCGAAAGGCGTTTTGCGCCCGGGCTGCGGACGGTAGCAGGCAAACCAGCACAGCGATGCACAGCCTCATCATTCGGAACGTGTAATGGTGAAATTACGGTTGAAATGGACTATGTACAGAGCCGTATTGATGAATCCGCCCCAGTTGTTGACGCGCTCGAAACCGAAGCCGGTTTGAATGCTGTTATACTTGTGGCGCTGTATGTTCCCCTCGAAGTTGGGGCCGTACTTGTTGATGGCCGAGATGAAGAATATCCCCGTGTCGAATCCCAGCATTGCATACTTGGGATAGGACTGCGCCATGCTTTTCTTGTACCAGTACGAATACTTGGCATTGAAGCGCCGGACGTCCGCCGACAGGTTGTTTGCATAAAAGGAAGTATAGATGTAGGTATTCAGCACAAAGAAATCCTCCATGAGGTCTGTATACATCTGCCATTCCGGGTAGCCGAACAGGGTGAGGCGATAATCGGGCTTGCTGTCGGCCAGCGGCCGGAGCGTGGTGTTGATCTTGCGCAGGGCGTTGATCGAGGCCGAGAGGGGCATGATCAGGTTCGGTTTCGTTGTCGAGAGCAGCGCCTTCAGGTCGGCAGGGAACGAACCCTCCTGAAACGACAGTTCGCGGAAGGGGATTTGACGCTCCCTCAGATCGGCCTTGAAGGTATTGGTGAAGAGCGCCTTTTCTTCCTTGTCGTGCGTATCCACCAGGATGATGTTGTAGTCGGCAAAAAGCGTGCAGGCGCGTGCCGTGGCATAGGAGAAGAGGTAGTGATAGGGCGTGTTCACCTGGAAGATGCAGGCGTTGCCCAGCGTCAGCCTGTCGCACTTCGAGTTGGAGGGCACCACGTACTTGAGGCCGTTTTTCAGGGCAAACTCGCCGATCTGCTCGATCTGTTCGTTCGTCACGCCGCCAATCAGCAGATTCGACCGGAGCAGCGATTCGTTTTCCAGCGCCGTCCGCATCTTCTGCACATTGTCGCCGATGTCGTGTACGGACACCTCGACGGACATGCCCGCATTGCGCATGCTGTCCACCGCCATCAGGAACCCCTCGTAATACTCCCTGAAGCGGGAGGAATTTTGGCTGTCCGTCACCTGGAAAGGCAGCAGCAGGGCAATCCGTGCCATGTTTGTTTTCCGGATTTCATTGCGCGCCGTCATCACCGCATTCAGGTCGAACTCCTTTTGTTCCGGGGCGATGGTGACTGTTTCTTCCGTTTCTACGGGGATGATGATCAGCCGGCCGGCCTTGAGTCCCGTTTTCAGATCGGGGTTATACTGGAGCAGCTGGTCGCCGGTGATGTTGAACTGCTTGCAGATGCCGAACAGGGTTTCCTTTTTCTTGACCGTATATTCCACCTTCTTGATGACGGTTTTGGTGACGACCGTCGGCGCCGACTCGATCTTGGCTACCGGAATGCGAATCGTCTTTCCGGCCACGAACGACTGGAGCGTCAGTCCCGGATTGGCATTCGAGATGTCTTCGGCCGAGATCCGGTACTGTTTGGACACGCCGTACAGCGTCTCGCGCGGCCGGATCGTATGAAACACATATGCCTCCTCTTCCTTCCGCTCCTCCGCGATCCGCGTCATTTCCAGCTGCGGAATCCTGAGCTTTTCTCCCGCCTTGACGTACTGGCGGCTGGAAGGATTCAGGTGATAGACGTCTTCCTCGCTCACATTATACATGAGGGCAATGGAATATACGGTTTGTCCGCGTTCCACGGTATGATAGAAAAAACGCTCATCTCCCTGCACCTGTGCCGAAGCCGTCGGTGGTTTGGCAGTCTGTGAAAACAAAGGCCGTTGTGCGGTGAAACACAAGCAAACTGCAATTATACAGAAACTAAACTTATTCATAACCCTAAATTTTGCGGGCAAATATACAATTACTTCATGGATAATCCAACGAAAAGGGCAAAATGCGAAAAGGCGATTGCTCTAAATCCTGCCGGGGAATCTTGATTCCTTGAATCTTCCATGAAGGTATGTTTACCCCGGGATCAAAGCAGGGCGGTGATGAATCGCGTCTCTGCAACGGTCAAAAGCGCAGGGGAAAATACCTACTTTTGGGTATTGGCCGGATGCGCCGGTCTCAGCGAAAAAGCGTACTTTTGCAGCCTTAGTTTGCAACGCATGAATTTATCGGAACTACAGACAGGTGAAAAGGGCGTCATCGTGAAGGTGATGGGACGCGGCGCTTTCCGCAGGCGTATTACGGAAATGGGATTTATCCGGGGAAAAGAGGTGCAGGTCATCCAGAATGCTCCCCTGAAAGATCCCATTCAATATCGTATTATGGGCTACGATTTGTCGCTGCGCCGGAACGACGCGCGGCTGATTGAAGTCGTCGCTTCCGTTCGCGACGGCGAAGATACTGCTTCCGGACAACCGCTCGCTTCATCGCATGGAATTACGTATCTGCAAGACGAGTTGCACTCCATCGCCATCGACCGCGGCCGGGTGATCAATGTCGCCTTTGTCGGCAATCCCAATTCCGGCAAAACCTCGCTGTTCAACTTTGCATCCGGCGCTCACGAACATGTGGGAAATTACGGCGGCGTAACCGTCGATGCCAAGAAAGCCGAATGCCGGCAGAACGGATATACTTTTCGGATCGTCGATTTGCCGGGAACGTATTCGCTGTCGAACTGTACCGCCGAGGAGATGTATGTGGGCGACCATCTGGCCAACGAGCATCCGGACGTGGTCATCAACGTGGTGGATGCCTCGAATCTGGAGCGAAACCTTTACCTGACTTGCCAGTTGATTGACCGGGACGTTCCGGCGGTGATCGCGCTCAACATGTACGATTGCCTGGAACGCCACGGCGACAGGTTCGATTATGCCTCGCTGGCCAGGATGATCGGGATTCCCATGGTGCCCACCAACGGGCGTACGGGCGACGGACTGGAGGAGCTTTTCAACCGCGTTATCCAGGTGTATGAAAAGACAGACCCCGTCTTGCGCCACATACACATCCATTACGGCGAAACGCTGGAGGAAAACATCCGTCACCTCCGGAACCTGCTGCGTGCCGACGGACATATCGAAGAGAGTCAGTCCAAACGTTATCTGGCGATCAAGTTGCTGGAACGCGACAGGGATGCCGGCGCGTACGTCCTCGGCGTGCCATCGGGCGAAGTCATCCTGAAGGAGCGTGACAGGGCGCTTGCCCAGATCGAAGACCTGCTGAAGACGGACGGTGAAACCGCCTTTGCGGATGCCCGCTACGGATTTATTTCCGGCGCCTTGCGCGAAACCTACGAGCCTAATAAAATCAGGGACGTATCGCGCACGCAGCTCATTGATACCTTTGTGACGCACAGAGTGCTGGGATTTCCGATCTTTCTGCTGTTCATGTGGGTGATGTTCGAAGCCACCTTCAGGCTGGGACAATATCCGATGAACTGGATCGAAGGGCTGGTCGAGATCATTGGCAACCTGGTTCAAACCCGTCTGGCGGAAGGGCCGCTGAAGGATTTGCTGGTCGACGGCATCATCCGCGGAGTGGGGGGAGTGATTGTCTTTTTGCCGAACATACTGATTCTGTATGCCTTCATTTCCCTGATGGAAGATTCGGGATACATGGCGCGCGCCGCCTTTATCATGGATAAACTGATGCACGCAATGGGATTGCACGGCAAGTCGTTCATATCCCTGATCATGGGATTCGGATGCAATGTGCCGGCCATACTGGCGTCCCGCACCATCGAGAGCCGCAACAGCCGCATGTTGACCATGCTGGTCAATCCGCTGATGAGTTGCAGCGCCCGCCTGCCGGTCTATCTGCTGCTGGTCGGCGCCTTTTTCCCCGGACAGGCCGGCCTCATACTTTTTACCCTGTATGGCGCCGGCATTTTGCTGGCCGTCGTGCTGGCGCGACTTTTCAAACGCTTTCTCTTCAAGAAGGAAGACGTGCCCTTCGTCATGGAGCTGCCTCCCTACCGGATGCCGACCGTGCGTTCCATACTCATACACATGTGGGACAAGGCCTATCAGTATCTTCGGAAAATGGGGGGCGTCATTCTGATTGTCTCCGTGATCATCTGGTTTTTGGGTTATTTTCCGCGGCAGACGGGCCGGGATGCCTGTTATGACCGGCAAATGATGGAGATTTCGACCTCTCTCCTGTCGCCTCACGAAAAAGAACTGCAAACGAAGGAACTGAATCGGCAGAAAACAATCGAGCACCAGCAAAATTCCTATATCGGACAAATCGGGCAGGCGGTGCAACCCGTCTTGCAGCCGCTGGGATTTGACTGGAAGATCAGCATCAGCCTCCTGACCGGCATGGCTGCCAAAGAAGTAGTCGTCAGCACGCTGAGCGTATTGTATACCGGCGAAACCTCCGGCAATGCACAGTTGGCCGACCGCCTGAAACAGAGCCGGGATGCCGAAGGGAATCCGGTGTTTACGCCGCTCGTTTCACTGTGTCTGATGTTCTTCGTCTTGATTTATTTTCCCTGCATCGCTACCGTCATTGCCATCGTGAAGGAATCCCGTTCGTGGAAATGGGGACTGTTCGTCATCGGATATACCTGTGTATTGGCCTGGCTGGTTTCGTTTGTCGTCAATCAGGCCGGTCGTTTGTTTCTCTAATGCTGCACGCGATGTTCCAGGAAACAGCCCTTGTCCTTATCGGCCTTTTAACCGCCGGATGCGCCGTGTGGAAAATCTGCCGGTTTTTCAGGTCGTCCCGGAAAACCTCTCCATGCGCAGGCTGCGGAGCGTATTGTCCGATGAAGGAAAAAAGTGAAATCCACTCCGGCGATTGCGGAAAAAAGAAGACGGAGTGAGAAATCCGGGTTTCGGACGGGTGCATTTCAAATTGTCGCTTTACATCCATTTCTATTGAAAAATGAACGGCTCATTTTGGAAAATGAATGGCCCATTTTGGAAAATGAACGGCTCATTTTGGAAAATGAATGGCCCATTTTGGAAAATGAACGGCTCATTTTGGAAAATGGACAGCCCATTTTGGAAAATGAATGGCTCATTTTGGAAAATGGACAGCCCATTTTGGAAAATGAATGGCTCATTTTGGAAAATGAATGGCCCATTTTGGAAAATAA
>JAITQL010000188.1 GCA_031288935.1 Tannerella sp. | reverse complement strand
ATTATATTCGTATAAAATCATTTTGTATAGACTGAGAACTCTTTCTTTTTGTAGGAGAGACAATCCATTTCGGCCTCTAAAGTAGAACATAATTCCGAAACGGCCTTCTTCTTACGTCTTTTTAATATATCGTCACGCGAAAACAAACGCATGGGACAATTCTTCCCCGGCGTTCCGGGCATGAAGTTCACCGGGATGCGGAATACTTTTCCGGGATCGGACTTCCATTTATCGAGGGCTTCCTGCGCCTGTCCGGGCGGGCAGATGCCGCTGATCACCTCTTCTGTCGGACAGACGCCCCCGCTTGAGGTATGCCATTACGGCACGAAAATCTTCCGGCAGGGCGTTACGCGAGCCGCGGATGTCGATTTCCTTCTGGACAAAGTATTCCCCGGGGCGCCATTGTCTGCAACCGCTCATATTTCCGTGAGATTTTTTATTTGACATGAGATCGAAATTATCTCATGTGAGATAATTTCGACTTTTCCGCCCTTTGCCTCCATTGGAGGAACAAAAGCGGCCGCTTCCCGTATCACTGTTTACAGGGTAAACGGTATCTCTCTTTTAAGACTTTCGCAAAGGGAGATCAGCGTTTCGGTCTCGGTTACCCCTTTAATTTCCTGTATTTTCCCATTTAATAATTCCATTAAATGCTCATTGTCGCGCGCATATAATTTGACCAGCATTGAATACGGGCCGGTCGTAAAATTGATTTCCACGATTTCCGGAATCTTTTCCAGTTCCGGCGCCACATCCTTGTACATGGAACCCCGTTCCAGTTTCACGCCGATATACGTATTTGTATTATAACCTAACACTTTGGGATTGATATGATACCCTGATCCCAAAATCACATTCATATCCATCAGACGTTGTACCCGCTGATGAATGGCCGCACGCGATACGCCACATGCTTCCGCCACTTCCTTAAATGGCATGCGTGCATTTTTTGAGATGATACTCAGTATCTGTCGGTCTAATTTGTCAATCTTTTCCATTTCTATTGCACATAGCTAAATTAAATACCAAAAGTACAGCATATTTCCGAATATCCCGACATTTTGCGAAAAAAAAATCGACATTCATGCAGATATGCACAATTGTCGACTTTTTTGCAAGAATTTAAGTGACGGTTTATTCCACAATCTGCAACAATTCCACCTCAAATTCAAGGACGCTGTTCGGCTTGATCACCTGGCCGGCGCCTTGCGCCCCATAAGCCAGCTCCGAAGGAATCCATACCTGATATTTGGCGCCTGTCTGCATCAGTTGCAGTAATTCCGTCCAGCCCGGGATCACCTGGGTAACACCGAACGTCACCGGTTCGCCACGTTCCATCGAACTGTCAAACACCGTGCCGTCCAGCAATTTGCCTGTATAATGCACTTGTACCTGATTTTCCGGGACCGGTATTGCGCCGTTGCCTCGATTCAGAATCTTGTACTGTAAACCGCTTTCGGTCGTAATCACGCCCTCTTTGGTCTTGTTTTCCGCCAGAAAACGTACCCCCTTCTCCTTTTCCACTTCGGCTTCCTTGCCTTGAATATCTGCCAGGTAAGACTGGATATAGGCTTGCGCGGCTTCCGCAGTGACGAGGAGGTTCGAATCGTTTTTTAACGCCTGAACGAAACCTTTTTCCAGCACTTCCAGATTGACCTCTCCGCCGGGGAAATTCTTCATGCTTTGAAGCAAACCGCTGCCATAGCTGACACCGATCGAATAGCAAGCCGAATCGACTGCACCGGCCAGCGTAAACGCAGGAAGCGTCGATGTGGAATCACAGGCATTCTTTGTCGTGCGGCAAGACGCAATACTCGCTACGATCATTACCGCAAGTAGCAATACATTATATTTTTTCATTACTTGGGGGTATCGTCCTTTATGATTTCAAGTAATTCTACCTCAAACTCAAGCGTGCTGTTGGGTTTGATCATTTGACCGGCGCCTTGCGGCCCGTAACCTAAATCTGACGGGATCCATACTTGATATTTGGAACCGACCGGCATGATTTTCAACGCTTCCGTCCATCCGGGAATCACCTGGGTGACACCGATCGTCAACGGTTCGCCACGTTCTACCGAACTGTCAAACACCGTGCCGTCCAACAACTTTCCGGTATAATGCACTTTCACCTGATTCTCAGCGAGAGGTCTCTGGCCGGAACCTTCTGCAAGCACCTTGTATTGCAGGCCGCTTTCGGTCGTAATCACCCCTTCCTTGCTTTTGTTTGCAGCAAGAAAAGCATCTCCTTCCGCTTTCGCCGCTTCACCCTCTTTTGCCTGTTCCGCCGCCAGGTATCCCTGAATAACCGACTGGGCATTTTCCGCCTTTATCTTCAACGAACTGCTATCGCCCTTAATCGCCGTGACAAATCCGGCAATCAGAGCATCCACATTGGCCTGCCCGCCGGGAAGCGTTTTCAGGTTTGCACCCAGACCGGTTCCATAGTTTATGCCGATGGCATAACTGACGCTGTCGACCGTTGAACTCAAACTTACATTACTGCCGACTTGGTTACACGAAGTAACCGTCATTCCCGTTACGGCAACAAGAACCGTTGCCATTACACTCATTTTCTTCATCTTTTTCATTTTAAAATATTATCTGTTCTTTATTATACAATATCCAATAGTTCCACGTCGAAAATCAACGTGCTGTCAGGTTCTATCGCCTCGCCTGCGCCACGCTCGCCATACGCCAGTTCCGACGGAATAAACAGCCGCCACTTGGCTCCTGTTTCCATCCGTTGCAACGCTTCCACCCATCCCGGAATGACTTGCGAAACGCCGAATACCGCCGGCTCGCCCCGTTGCACGGAACTGTCGAAAACCACCCCGTTGATCAGCGTCCCGTGATAGTGACACTTGACACTGTCCGACGCTTTCGGCTTTGCGCCCTTTCCCTGTTTCAGCACTTCATACTGCAAACCGCTCGGCAATTCCACCACTCCGACTTTTTCCCGGTTTATCCGCAGAAATTCAACGCCGGCCTCTTTGTTAAGCGTCGATTTTTCGCGTTGCAGCTCCATAAAATAAGCATTGATAATCTCCTTGGCCTCCTGATAACCGATTGCCGGTTGTACGCCCGACAACACATCGCTCAGCCCTTTCATAAAATCTCCTGCATTCACATCCCTGATGCCTGAGTTCCGGAAATTATTTCCGATGCTCAAACCAAGTGCATAACTGATTTTTTCCATTATCTTATCGTTATCCATCAAAGTAAATTAGCGTGCAAAGATAATACAAATCCATGATCCTAACTATCATTTGCGCTTTTTTTTCACTCTTCCATTCAATCCGCGAGTAAAAAACAGTGAAATGGAAAACTTGCCGGTGAACTTCCCGGCGGTTTTTAAAACAGCCCTCTCCATGCTCAACAGGGAAGACGATGCACAAAACCATACCGTGCACAGTATGGTTCTCATTTTTTTCTTTACAAGCAACGGAAGGGCAACGCTCTTTAAGCATTAGCACGGGGCAACGCCCCGTGTAGAATGGCGCGATGATGCTCAATTCCCTGAATTGCTTCACTGTGTTTGCAGGGACGGGGTGCGGTGTTTCCTTCAGGATAGCTGTTGCCGGATAGCAAACCGCATGTGCCGGAAACCCTCGCTCCCCTCTCTTGTGGAGAGGGGTCGGGGGAGAGGTCTTGGATTGCTTCACTGTTGAAATCCGCGTCAATCCGCGGGAAACGAATCTTTGAATCTTTGAATCCCCTTCATTTGTACAGTCTCTGTGATTCTCTGTGTCCGCTCCGTGTCTCTCCGTGGAATAAAATGTTCAGTTACACGGAGAGACACGGAGAAAACACAGAGAGGCACAGAGAAACACAGAGGCAGGGACGGGGCGTTGAAATCCGCGTCAATCTGCGTGAAACGAATTTTTGAATCTTTGAATCTTTGAATCCCCTTCATTTGTACAGTCTCTGTGATTCTCTGTGCCTGCTCCGTGTCTCTCCGTGTAATAAGATGTTTAGCAACGTAAAATGAATAACCCGTAAAAGATTGTTTGCCTGTTGTTATCACTTGATTATTTTTCATCACTAAGCGCTTTCTGCATCGGCAAGTACGAAGTGACGCAGGCACAATGGAAATCCGTAACGGGCACGGACGTAAGGCAACAGCGAGATAAAACAGGTACAGGCTGGCCGCTTGGAAAACGAACAGCTCATTTTGGAAAATGAATGGCTCATTTTGGAAAATAGACGGCTCATTTTGGAAAATGAACGGTATATTTTGGAAAATGGGCGGCTCATTGAAATGTTTTCAAAACGGCAATTTGAAATGCACCCGATGAATCTTTCATCCTGACGGATGCGTCTTTCATTTTCGCAAACGGATTTCCCGTTCGGCCAGGACAAATGCACCTTTTGTCGCCCGGCCGAAAAAAAGGAACAGTGAAATTTTTGTTATCCGAAAGAAAAAACTATTTTTGCGTCATGAAAACAAAAGAAACGGACGAAACCCGGGAGATTGCTCCAGTAACAAAAGACAAACTTCATGCCTCGCCGGAAGATCGGTGTGATTTTCCAGACTGCGAGAAAAAATCATTCAACATGGAAGATCATGTAACCCTTTTCGACCCCGTCGAACAGGAAGAGGCCGCCGCATTGCCAGCCGCTGCCTGCGCGGAATTGCCGCGGAACGAATATCAGGATCAGCTGGCGGAAGCGCTCGGATACTGCAACCGGATCGCCACTGCCTGCAAGGATCGGGGAGAGTATGCCAAAGCGAAGGACTGGTATCTGAAATCGCTGGCCATTTTTGAAAAGACCCTGGGCGAAAACCGTCCCGAAGCGGCCACCGTCTGTCACGACATCGCCGGCCTCTATTTCCGTCAGGACAGGTATGCCGAAGCGCTGGAATGGCATCTGAAGACGCTGGCCATCCGCGAAAAGGCGTTGGGCGAAGACCATCCCGACACGGCCGCCACCTGTCACGACATCGCCGACATCCATTTCCATCAGGGCAAGTATGCCGAAGCGATGGAATGGCATCGGAAGGAGCAGGCCATCCGGGAGAAGATATCGGAAAAGGATCCTTCCGAAGCGGCGGCCACCAGTTCCGGCATCGCGGCCGCCTGCGACGGTCGGGGCAGGCACGGCGAGGCGCTGGAATGGTATTTGAAGGCGCTGACCGTCTTTGAAAAAGTCCTGGGAAAGGAACATCCGGTCACGGCCGCCACCATGCACGACATCGCTACCGCCTGCTACGCGCGGGGCAGGAATGACGAAGCGACGGAATGGCATCTGAGGGCGCTGGCCATCCGCGAAAAGGTATTGGGAGAAGACCATCCCGACACGGCCGTCACCATGAACGACATTGCCCTGGCCTGTCTTGCCCGGGGCGGGCATGACGAGGCGATGGCGTGGTTGACGAGAGCGCTGGCCGTCCGCGAAAAGGCGTTGGGCGAAGAGCATCCCGACACGGCCGCCACCTGTCACAACATCGCGGGAGTCTGCGAAAGCCGGGGCAACCCTGCCGAAGCGATGGAATGGTACCGGAAGGCGCTGGCCATTCGCGAAAAGGTATTGGGAAAAGACCATCCCGACACGGCCGCCACCTGTCACAGCATCGCGGGAGTCTGCGAAAGTCAGGGACATTGTTCCGAAGCGATGGAATGGTACCGGAGGGTGCTGGCCATCCGCGAAAAGGCGCTGGGGAAAGAGCATCCCGATACGGCCACTACCTGTCACGGCATCGCCGTAACCTGCCATCACCAGGGCAAGTATGTCGAAGCGCTGGACTGGCATCTGAAGGCGCTGGCCATCCGCGAAAGGCTCCTGGGAAGAGACCATCCCGACACGGCCCGTATCATTCACGACGTCGCGACAGTCTATTACGATCAGGGCAAACATGCCTGGGCGCTGTCGTGGTATCACAAGGCGCTGGTACTCCGCAAAAAAACGCTGGGAAAGGAACATCCCGACACGGCCGCCACCTCTCACGGCATCGCATCCTCCTATTACATGCAGGGCTGGAGCGCCAAGGCGCTGGACTGGCACCAGAAGGCGCTGGCCATCCGCGAAAAGGTCTTGGGAAAAGACCATTCCGACACGGCCGCCACCTATAACGGCATCGCACTGGTTCATAAAAAGCAGTGCAAGCACGAGGAGGCGCTGACCTGGTTTCTTGCCGCCTATAAAGTGCGTCTTGCAAACCTTGGAGCGGAACATCCGGAGACTGAAAAGGTGAAAGAAAACATGAAAGCGGCCTACGGCAAAATCTCCTCTGCCAAGCCCTTCGAGGAATGGCTGCAGGAAAAGACAGGGAAAGAAGAAAAGTGACTTTGCGCCATGAAAACAATTCATACGGACAAAACAATGAAAGCCGGCAAGGCGCGGATTATTACTCAAAAAACAAGAGACAAACTTTATTCCCTGTCGGGCAATCAATGCGCTTTTCCGGGCTGCGAGGAAAAACTGTTCGATACGGAGGAAAACAGAACGGACAGCGCCGGTATCTGTCACATGGAAGCAGCCGAACCCGACGGTCTGCGGTATAATCCCGATTCGACCCGTGACATTCGCAACAGTTACGACAACCTGATCCTGTTGTGCGCCAAGCACCGCAACGAGACGAACCACGTCACCTGGTATACGGTCGACGATCTTCGGAAAATGAAGAAAGATCACGAGCAAAAAATAGCCCGGCGAGCGGGAAACAGAAAAAAACGCCTCTTTAGCCTGCCGGCGCGTAACCCGCACTTCACCGGACGGACAAAAGAACTGGAAAAGATTCACGACCGCTTTCAAACCGCCGCACTCGTCGCCCTTACCCAGTCCGTTCCCGGATTGGGCGGCGCCGGCAAAACCCAGATCGCTTTGGAATATGCCTACAGGCATGAAGACGAATACGATTTTGTCTGGTGGATCGGCGCGGAAGACGAATCTGCCATCCGGCGAAGCTACCGATCGTTTGCCCTTGCCAAAGGCCTTGTCGGCGAAGCCGAATGCACGGGGGCAAAGGCGGACACGGTAGTCGAGACCGTGAAAAACTGGGCGGAGAAAAACGGGAAGTGGCTCATTGTTTTCGACAATGCCGAAGACGAAAAGGTAACAGCCGCCTATTTGCCCCGGCAAACCGCCGGACAGCGCCGGCATGTACTGCTTACTTCCGGTACGCCCTGGAAAAAGGCGGGACGGATGGATATTGATGTATTCGACCCGGAAGAAGCCGCCGGATTTCTGACCGCTTACACCGGATTGCCGCGGGATGCGCAGCAGGACCGGCTGGCGGAAGCGCTCGGACGCCTTCCGCTGGCGCTGAAACAGGCGGCAGCCTGCATGAAGGTCGATGGAATAAGCTGCGGCAAATACCTGGAACTGTTCAATGCCGTCCAGCTTCCGGCCGGTACGGGCGACGACGGGTTCCGTCAAACCGTATACAAAACATGGACGGTTGCCATTAAAAGGGCAGGCAGGAAAAGCCCGGTCGGGAAATTGCTTGACAGGCTTTTTTTCTTTGCCGTACCCAAACAGTCCGCCTCGCGGCAACTGCTCGGCCTGCTCGCTTTTTTCGGGCCGGAGCCGGTCTGTTACCGGTGGCTTCGGGACAACCGCAAACACTTGCCGCGACCCTTGCGGAAAAAAATGAACGCATTGCCGAAACGGAACAAGGCGCTGGCGGAACTGAAAAAATACGCGCTGGTCAACACCGAAAACCACAAAATCAGTATCCACGGCCTCCTTCGGCAGGTCATCCGCGACAGCCTCCGGAACGAACGGCAGGACTGGATCCGCCGTTGCCTGCAAATCCTGGACGGACTTGCATACACGGACTTTTCGACGGTCGAATCCCGCGACCGCTTCCTTGAACTGGCTCCTCACATACGCTCCGTAACCGGACAGTCTGCCGAACAGGAAACGGAAACGGTCGGAAACCTGTACCAGTTTTTGGGACACGGACTGAAAGAGCTGTCATGCCTTCCCCAGGCGCTGGAATGGTATCTGAAGGCGATTGCCATCCGCGAAAAGGTGCTGGAGGAGGACGATCCCGACACGGCCACCACCTGCAACCACATCGCAACCGTCTATTACAACCAAAGCATGAACGAGAAGGCGCTGGAATGGTATTCCAGGGCTTTCACCATCCGTGAAAAGGGATTGGGATACGAGCATCGGTCTACGGCCACGGCCTGCAACAACGTCGCGGCGGCCTGTTACAATCTGGGACGCTACGCCGAGGCGGTGGAATGGTACTGGAAGGATTTGGACATCACCGAACGGCTCCTGGGCGAAGAGCATCCCGACACGGCCATCATCTGCCTCAGCATCGCCGCAGCCCATGACAATCTGAAACAGTATGACCTGGCGCGGGACTGGTATCTGAAAAATCTGACCGTCCGCGAAAAGGAATTGGGCAAAGACCATCCCGACCTGGCCGTTACCTGCAACAACATCGCATATGCCTGCAACAAACTGAAGGAGTATGACAGTGCGCTGGAATGGTATCTGAGGGATTTGACCCTCCGCCAAAAGGTGCTGGGGCCGGAACACGAGGTCGTGGGCACCATCTGCAGCAACATCGCGAGCGTCTACAAGAATCAGGGCAAGTATGCCGAGGCGCTGGAATGGTATCACAAGGCGCTGGCCATCCGCGAAAAGGCGCTGGGGAAAAAACATCCCTACACGGCGATCACCTGCAAGCACATCGCGGAGGTCTATAAATACCTGGGCAAGTCTGCCGAGGCGCTGGAATGGAACCTGAAGGATTCGGTCACCAGTGAAAATCTCCTGGGCAAGGAACACCTCTCCGCGTCCACCACCTACAACGACCTCGCCCTGGTCTATAAAAACCAGGGCAAGTATGCCAAAGCCCTGAAAATGTTTCTGGCCACCTACAAGGTGCATCTCGCAAAATACGGCGCCGAACATGCCTATACCGGGAATGTAAGGACAAAGCTGGAATGGACTTACAACAAAACCGCCCCGACCCAGCCTTTTGAGAAATGGCTGGCGGAAAAGATGAAAGAATCGAAATGACCGACAGCCGGGATGGAATCCCGTCCGAACAGAAGGGTAGGGGAGTGTCCTTCCCGGTTTCATGTGAGTGTCATATGAGATCATCTCTCGTTTGAGACGGGAATTATGTCATGCGAGATAAAACCATTGCCTCCGTTTGGAGAATCGGCGCGGCTGTTTATGCTATTCTGAAATTTATAATTACCTTTGGGGCAAAAAAATGAAGAATATCTGTTTAATATCGTTGTTGTTCGTTTGTATTGGATGCTCGGACATTCAAATCAAACTGAATGACTCAAGCGTTTCGTTCCGTTCTTTTCCGGAAACCGATTCATTGAAGTTCACGGCCATTTCCGGTGAACTTTTGCAAGAACCGTCAGCCATAAAGCTGTATCGGGACTATTTAATTATCCAGTCGTTTAATAAGGCGCATGACAAGTGGATCAGCCTTTTTTCCCTTCAGGAAAACCGGATTCTCAAGGAGCTGATCGGTTATGGACAGGGGCCGGAAGAAATGATTGGCTGCGACATAGGGTTGTTTGATGATAAAATATGGTTATATGACATGACCAAAAAACGGATCGGGATACTGCCGGTTGATTCGTTTTTAACAACCGAGCCTCTTGTTATCCCCAAACATACATTGGATCGCAACTATTATACGGTAACTATGGCCAACGACTCGATAATGCTTGGAACGAACGACGTGACAAGCACATCAAAGATCAGTTATCT
>JAITQL010000182.1 GCA_031288935.1 Tannerella sp. | reverse complement strand
GACGCGCTTCGTATGGCAAAGCCAGCGCGACGGATTTAATCACCTGTATCTGTATGATACGAACGGAAAGTCGGTGAAACAGCTCACTTCGGGGAGATGGGCGGTCACCGATGTGCTTGGGTTCGATGAAAAGGGAGCGAATCTCTTTTTCTCCGCCACGGCGCCCCGGACGGCCAGCGCGGCGGCAGACGAGGGCAATCCGCTCGAAAACCATGCGTGGCAACTGAACCTGAAAACAGGCGTCCGCACCTGCGTAAGCACAAAGCCAGGCCTCCATCAGGTGACGCCCAGTCCGTCGGGACTGTATGCCATCGACCGGACGACATCGCCCGCGACGCCGCGCGACATCGACATCCTCCGGCTCAAAGACCGTCAGACGGTAAAGACGCTCCTGTCCGCTAAAAATCCCTTCGAGCAGTATGAGATGCCGACCGTCACGACCGGCGTTCTTCCGGCTGCGGACGGCGAAACCGTGCTGTATTACCGCCTGACCGTACCGCCCCGCCTCGACCGGACGAAAAAGCATCCGGTCATCGTCTACGTGTACGGCGGGCCACATGCCCAGTTAGTGACCGGAGGCTGGATGAACGGGGTCGGCGGCTGGGACATCTACATGGCGCAGCGCGGATATGTACTGTTTACCGTCGACGGCCGCGGATCCGCCAACCGCGGATTCGCGTTCGAGAGCGTTATCCACAGGCAACTGGGCGTGTGCGAGATGGAAGACCAGATGAAAGGCGTGGAATGGCTGAAATCGCTTCCCTATGTAGACGGCGACCGTATCGGCGTACACGGCTGGAGTTACGGGGGATTTATGACGGCCAACCTGATGCTGACCCATCCCGGCGTGTTCAAGGCGGGCGTAGCCGGCGGGCCGGTGATTGACTGGTCGCATTACGAAATCATGTACGGCGAACGCTACATGGATCATCCGAAAGAGAATCCCGAAGGGTACCGGGCGGCGGATCTGCGCGACAAAGCGGCGAACCTGAAAGGCCGGCTCTTGCTGATACACGGCGATGCCGACCCGGTGGTCGTCTGGCAACACAGCCTTCTGTTTCTGGAGGCGTGCGTGAACGCGGAAGTTTTTCCGGATTACTTTGTCTATCCGCGACACAAGCATAACGTGACCGGCAAAGACCGTCCGCATCTGTACGAAAAAATCACCCGGTATTTCGACGAACATTTATAATCTGTCATTCAACTCTAATTGATCATTCAACAATGAACCTTTTACTTTTAGGATCCGGAGGGCGCGAACATGCCCTGGCGTGGAAAATAGCTCAAAGTCCGAAAACGGAGCGGTTGTTTATTGCACCCGGAAACGCCGGCACGGCGACGGCGGGCATCAATGCGGCCATTGGCGTCAATGATTTTCAAGCCATCAAAACGTTTGTGCTTGCCAACCGGATCGACCTGGTAGTCGTCGGGCCGGAAGAGCCGCTGGTGAACGGGATTTACGATTTCTTTCGGGACGACGCCGAGCTGGCGGCCATACCCGTCATCGGGCCGAGCCGCGAAGGCGCCCGGCTGGAGGGGAGTAAAGACTTTGCCAAGGCGTTCATGGCGCGCCACCGCATCCCGACGGCACGCTACCTGAGCGTCACAGCGGAAAACCTGTCCGAAGGGCTGGCTTTTCTCGACACCCTGTCCCCGCCCTACGTGCTGAAAGCCGACGGGCTGGCTGCCGGAAAGGGCGTGCTGATCGTCGACGACCCGGCCATAGCCGGAGAAGAATTGCAGGAAATGCTGCGCGGACGGTTCGGCGAAGCCAGCAAACGGGTGGTGATCGAGGAATTTCTTGACGGCATCGAATGTTCGGTCTTTGTCCTGACGGACGGGACGGATTACAAAATCCTGCCGGTAGCCAAGGATTACAAGCGCGTCGGCGAGGGGAATACCGGCCTGAATACGGGCGGTATGGGCGCCGTCTCTCCGGTTCCGTTCGCCGACGAAGCGTTTATGAAGAAGGTGGACGAACGGATCATCCGCCCGACCGTTGCCGGACTGAAATCGGAAGGCATCGACTACCGGGGATTTATCTTCTTCGGTCTGATTCGCGTCCAGGGCGAGCCGATGGTGATAGAATACAACTGTCGCATGGGCGACCCGGAAACGGAAGCCGTCATGCTCCGCATCCAAAGCGATCTGGTAGATTTGCTGGAAGGAGTGGCGCGGGGCGATCTGGCAGGGCGCCGGCTGACGGAAGACGCGCGCTGCGCCGTGACGGTGATCCTGGCCAGCGGCGGCTATCCGGAAGCGTACGAAAAGGGGAAAGTGATTTCCGGCCTTGAGGAAGTCACCGAAAGTATGGTCTTTCATGCCGGTACTGCGGCAAAAGACGGGCAGATCCTGACCTCCGGCGGCCGCGTGATCGCCGTCAGTTCCCGTGGCGCCACCCGGGAAGAAGCGCTGGCCAAATCATATGCCGGAGCCGCCCGGATCCGGTTCGGGAAAAAGTATTTCCGCCGCGACATCGGTTTCGACCTTTAACGGCAACGGGAGACAAATTTTATGTGGCGGGATTTCGGCATATACGGAAAAAAACGAACGCAAAGCCTGTCTAAACTGCCGGTATTGCTGTTGACACTCTTCGCCGGCGTGTCCTGCTGGATATTTCAGTATTACTGTGCCGGCGACCCGCTGGAACCCGTTTCGGCAACGCCCCTGTGGCATTGGATGTCCGGTCTTTTGACGGACAGGCGCTCCGTTTACCTCGCCGGCATGATCCTCCTGTTCGCTTCGGCCGGATTGCTTCAGCGCGCCAACTACTATCTGCTCATTATCCGGGAAAAGACGAAACTTCCATTTCTGTTGTTCTTCCTGCTGAACAGCGCCAATTTCGGATTCGTCCCCCTGCGCCCCGTGTCCGTAGCCGTCTTTTTCGTACTGCTGTGCATGGTGGAGCTGTTCAAGTCCTGCCAGGACGGAAAGACGGAAATGACGCAGGGCAATGCCTACAAGGCCATGTTCTGCCTGGGTGTCGGCAGCCTGATATGGGTACAGCTGTTTTGGATGATACCGCTGTTCTGGTACGGGATGTATCAGTTCCGGCTGCTCAACGTCCGCACCTTCGCGGTTTCCATCCTGGGAATGATCACCGTATATTGGCTCTTGGGCGGCTGGTGCGCCTGGAAACACGACCTTTCGGCGCTGACGGACGTCTTCCGCTCCGCGTCCGCTATCAACATCCCTTCCCTCCGGGAACTATTGTCTGCGGAACGGTTGATAACACCCGCATCCGCCTTTATCCTCACGGTTATAGTGGATATCTCCCTCCGGTTCCATAAAGCCAATGCCGGCCTTCGCACGCGCCGGTTCATTTCCTTTCTCCTGACTTCCATGAAATACCTGCTGCCGTTTCTTTTTCTGTTCGAGACCCTGGAGACGGATTTCCTGTGTCTTTTTTACCTCCCCGCCTCCTTCCTGACAGCCTATGTCTTTTCCAACACGTTCGGAAAAGCCGCTCCCCTGTATTACGGTCTTCTGCTTGTTGTATCGGTAGTCCTTCTGGCAGTCCGTTACGTGTGAAATATCCGGCCGTTCCGCTGCGCACACAACGGAAATCATCAACCGGCCTTTCTCCATTTGGAGAAAACTCCAGAGATGATTTTTCAAGCTTTCTCCACTTGGAGAAAGCTTCAGAGATCATTTTTCATGCTTTCTCCATTTGGAGAAACCTTCAGAGACCGTTTTTCATGCTTTCTCCATTTGGAGAAACCTTCAGAGATCATTTTTCATGCTTTCTCCACTTGGAGAAACCTTCAGAGACCGTTTTTCATGCTTTCTCCATTTGGAGAAACCTTCAGAGACCGTTTTTCATGCTTTCTCCACTTGGAGAAACCTCCAGAGATGATTTTTCAAGCTTTCTCCACTTGGAGAAAACTCCGGCGACGATTTTTCAAGCTTTCTTCCGTGGAAGAAAACCCCAGCAATGATTTTTCAACCTTTCTTCCGTGGAAGAAAACGCTAAAAAAATAAATGCACCCGAACATGATTATTAAACTGTGGAAAACCGTGAAATTTCCTGCCTTCAAAATGGCAGTTGTCATGTCCTGAAACGGGTTGGCAAGGAAAAGAAGAAATCGTAACAGGGACACCGGACGGGGTACACGGGGCGG
Source organism: Tannerella sp. (assembly GCA_031288935.1). Classification (GTDB taxonomy): domain Bacteria; phylum Bacteroidota; class Bacteroidia; order Bacteroidales; family Tannerellaceae; genus Tannerella. The sequence goes on along the minus strand of JAITQL010000182.1, from coordinate 1,395 downwards.
CTTGAGAACGGTCGAAATAAAACGGTGAACCGTAAAAACAGCATCGTAACCTGCCCCCTTTTTCAGGCTGTGACAGGTGAATGAATCGTTGAATATGGCGTCTTTTGTTTGTAAAATGAATTTTTCGTGTAACTTTGCGGCACAAAAAAAGAAACCGATTTGAATATAACAGATTTTGACATGGCAGACCTCTTGCCGCAACGGCCGCCTTTTATTCTGGTCGACCGGCTGATTTATTACGATCCGCGCAAGGCAACAACACTCTTTACCGTTCGGGAAGACCGCTTTTTTTGCTCCGGTGGACGGATGCAGGAAGCCGGACTGATTGAAAATATCGCGCAGACTTGTGCGGCACGGACGGGCTATGAACAAAAAATGGCATCCTGCGACGATATTAAAATCGGCCTGATCGGGATGATAAAAAAAATGGAAATCTCGCGCAGTCCGCGTGCGGGCGAGCAGCTGGAAACGACGATTGTCGTCGTGGAAGACGTCTTTTCCACGTCGCTCATCGAGGCAAAGGTGGAGATCGAAGGCGAAGTCATTGCCACGTGCGAGATGAAAATAGTTTTAACTGATGTAAATGCCGGATAGATGAATATGACGCCATTGAAAACGTCCAAGGAGATAGAAGTACGCTTCAGCGAAGTCGATTCGATGAAGATCGTGTGGCACGGCGCCTACGCGCTCTATTTCGAAGATGCCCGCGAGGCTTTCGGAAAGGAGTTCGGGTTGAGTTATCAGCATTATTTTGCGAACGAGTGCTACGCTCCCTTAGTCGACTTGCGTTTCAGTTACAAAAAGCCGCTGTTTCACGGACAGCGGGCGCGCGTGGACATCACCTACCGGAATGTGCCGGCCGCCAAAATCATCTTCGACTACGAAATCCACCTGCTCCCGGACAACAGCCTCATCGCTACCGGTACTTCCACGCAGGTGTTTTTGGACAAGAGTTTCAACCTGATGTGGAGCAGTCCGTTTTTCTACGAGGCATGGAAGAAAAAAAACAACCAGCCATGACGATTCTCCTGAGCGACCATATTCTTTCGGCATCGGGCTTTTCGGCGGATGAAAACTTTCGCAAGGTCGAACAGGGCGTCAGCGGACTGACGTTTTTCGACAGGGGATATGCCGGCCTGCCCGAACCGTTCGTGGCTTCGGCCATCGCGGATGCGGCGCTGGACAAGGCTTTTTACGCCCTTCCCCGCGCTGCGGAACGGCGGTATACCAAACTGGAAAAGGCCGTCATCCTGTCGGTCGCCGGAGCGTTGAAGAATACGCCGGTAGACCCTGCCGGCGAACGGGTACTGTTCATCCTTTCCACCACCAAGGGGAACGTGTTCCTGCTGGATCCGGCGGAGCGCGAAGGCTACGAACCCGAACAGGTCTACCTCT
>JAITQL010000126.1 GCA_031288935.1 Tannerella sp. | reverse complement strand
GTATTTTGGTGAATAAAAAAGGGGTGATTGTTGATTATGGGTTTCATGTTCGCCCCAAAATGCTGCGTGAAAAAATCGACTTGCTATTAAAGCAAGACAATCTATTGAAATAGCCCCCTCCGCCTCTCAAAGCCGTTCATTTTCCAAAACCGTTGCGGGAATCTCGAGATTGGCTCTCGTTATCTCCCGGTTCGGAAAGGTTTCACCTCCGGTGCCTCCCTGCACCATTACTTCCCGGGAACGGCTGCGTTCGCAGGGACGGCGCACGGCGTTTCTTTCAGGATACCTGTTACCGCATTGCAAACCCCGCTTCGTGTTTATGTTCTTACATTTCATAATTCTTCATTCTTCATTTTTCATTCCCTTCGCCGGCGCAGCCGCCATGAAGGGCAACGCCCTGTATGCGGTGACGCGACAATGCCCAAGCCCTGAAAGGGCGCGAGCAGATACATATCCGGGCTTGCGCCCTTTCAGGGCTTGGGTGGTGATCGCCGACGGGGACTTCACTGCGTTCGCAAGGACGTGCGGGGATGCGCCAATTCACCGGCACCGGCATTGGTAGAAACACCGCCGTCATTGGCAGGCACGATTTAATGCTCCGCAAAGGCACTTAATAAATTCAGAACGCCTCAAAAAAGATTTAGCCATCTTATATACGGCGCATAACAAAAAAGGCCGTCCAGCGGACAGCCTCTTTTACTTGTTGCAGACGCCTGCGGAATCAAAGGATTCCGCTTTCTTTCAGAATCAGGTTGACTTTGCGGGTTGCATCGGCGGAGACTTTGAATGCTTCCTTTTCCTCTTCGCTGACCGGAAATTCCAGGATCGTTTCCCAACCGCCTTCGCCCAGCAGGACGGGTACGCCGATAACGAGGTCGTCCTGTCCGTATTCGCCTTCTACCGGTACGCCGCAGGGGATGATGCGTTTCGTGTCCCCGAGAATGGCTTCGGCCATGATTGCGGAGGCTGCGCCCGGCGCATACCAGGCTGACGTTCCCAGCAAACCGGTTAACGTGGCGCCGCCTACTTTCGTGGCTGCGGCAACTTCATCCAGCTTTTCCTTCGACAGAAGGTTGGTAACGGGCACGCCCTTGCAGGTGGCCAGGGAAACGAGCGGCACCATCGTCGTGTCGCCGTGACCGCCGATCACGGTGGCTTCGATGTCGTTCGGATTTGCGTTCAAGGCCTGACTCAGGTAGTATTTGAACCGCGAACTGTCCAGCGCGCCGCCCAGTCCGAGGACTTTGTTGCGCGGCAGTCCCGAAATCTTCGCCGTGAGGTAGCACATCGGATCCATCGGGTTGCTGACGATAATCAGCGTGGCTTCCGGAGAAAATTTCAGGACGTTTTCCACTACCGATTTAACAATGCCGGCGTTGACGCCGATCAATTCTTCGCGCGTCATGCCCGGCTTGCGGGGCAGTCCCGAAGTAATTACCACTACATCGGAGCCGGCTGTTGCGGCATAATCGCCTGTCACGCCTTTTACCCTGGACTGGATGCCGAGCAGGGTCGCGGTCTGCATGATGTCCATTGCCTTGCCTTCCGACACGCCGTCCTTGATGTCGAGCAGAACGATTTCCGATGCTGCATTGCGGGCGGCGAGCACATCCGCACATGTGGCGCCTACATTCCCGGCGCCGATTACTGATACTTTTTTTGCCATCACTTTCTATATTTAATTTGTTACTGGTTAGTTTTCCAACTCTTTTTTATGACGCCGGCAGCTGTTGTGCGAAGTCGCATGTTTACTCCCCCTTCGGCGCGATGAAATTACTTGTAATGCGCTAAATCTTCGCGGTCGAAACGAGTGATGTAAGCGTATATCTTCTCTACTTCGGCCTCTCCGTACCGTACGTACACCTCGGCCGAACGACGGAAAGCGTCTTCGCGGTTCGCGTCCAGCAGCAAGAGGTAACCCATTATGCAATGCGCGGCGGCTTCGACTAAGCGGCGTGCCTGGAAGTCGATGTATTCACTCTCCTTCGTTTCCGTAACGAGCGATACAAGCTTCTCGTATTTGCCGGTCATGCCGGTCAACTTTTGTTTCAGTGCGTCCAGCTCCGGTTTATACTCAAGCGTTTCGTAAGCGCGAAGCTGATTGAGATACGTGCCGGTGGTGACGTGACGGATGGCGGCTACCACCTGCAACTGCGTCGTTCCCTCGTAGATGTTGGTGATGCGTGCATCGCGGTAGAGGCGTTCGCAGGCATAGTCCTTCATGAAGCCCGACCCTCCGTGAATCTGGATGGCGTCGTACGTGTTCTGGTTGGCAAATTCGGTAGTCATTCCTTTCCCCATCGGGGTATAGGCGTCGGCCAGTTTGTTGTACTTTTTCAGTTCCAGACGTTCTTCCGGGGTCAATTTGCGTTCTTTCGAAATGTCCTCCAACGCCTTGTACACGTCTACAAAACGGGCGGTTTCATACAGGATGGCACGCGAGGCATCCGCTTTGGCGCGCATCAGGGCTACCATCTCATAGACGGCCGGAAATTCGATGATGGCCTTGCCGAATTGCTTGCGTTCCCTTGCATACGCATATCCTTCCCAACAGGCGGCTTCGCTCAGGCCGACGGCTTGCGCCATGATCCCCAGACGGGCGCCGTTCATCAGCGCCATCACGTATTTGATAAGTCCCAGCCGGCGTTCGCCGCACAGTTCGGCCCGGGCGTTCCTGAATACCAGTTCGCAGGTGGGCGATCCCTTGATGCCCATCTTGTTTTCGATGCGACGGACGTTCACGCCGCCATTCCGCTTGTCGTAGATGAACATGGAAAGGCCGCGGCCGTCTCTTGTGCCTTCTTCCGAACGGGCCAGCACAAGGTGAATGTCGGAATCGCCGTTGGTGATAAACCGTTTCACGCCGTTCAGATACCAGCAACTATCCTGTTCGCTGAACGTGGCCTTCAGCATGACCGACTGCAAGTCCGAACCGGCATCCGGCTCGGTCAAGTCCATCGACATGGTTTCGCCCGCGCAGACGCGGGGCAGGTAACGCTGACGCTGGTCGTCGTTCCCGAACTCGTACAGGGTTTCGGCGCAATCCTGCAACCCCCACAGGTTCTCGAAACCGGCATCGGCGCGCGATACCATATCGGCGGCCATGATATACGGGACAATCGGGAAGTTCAGCCCGCCGAACCGGCGCGGAAGGGCAATCCCCATCAAGCCGGCTTTGCGGACGGTCTCCAGGTTGACCCGTGTGCCGGAGGCATACGTCACGCGCCCGTCATGGACGGCCGGGCCTTCCTGATCGACGCTTTCCGCATTGGGTGCAATCGTTTCCGCACAGATTTCGCCGACGATTTCCAATACCTTTTCGTAGCTGTCTACGGCGTCTCCGAAATCCAGCGGCGCGTAGTCATACGTGTCCCTGTCGGCATAGTTGCGTTCTTTCAACTCCACGATCCGCTGCATGAGCGGATGCTGCAGATAATGTCTGTAATGCAGTGTATCTGTAAAATAATTAGCCATGATTTACTTGGTGTTTTTTTTGTAATACGTAATCATCTTGGGAAGCACCTCTTCAACCGTGCCGGTAATGACATAGTCGGCGATTGTGTTGATCGGGGCGTTGGGATCGCTGTTTATGGAAATAATGAGCGCGCTTTCCTGCATCCCTGCGATGTGTTGGATTTGCCCGGAGATACCGCAGGCAATATAAAGTTTCGGACGGACGGTGA
>JAITQL010000100.1 GCA_031288935.1 Tannerella sp. | reverse complement strand
GCGTTTCTACCGGGCTATATTCCCTACGGGAATGGGACAGTCGGCAAACAATCTTTCACAGGTTATTTATTTTACGTTACTTAGCGTGAAACGGATTTTGAATTTTCACGACGGCGTTTATCAAGCGGTCGATTTCTTCTGTTGTATTGTAGAAAGAGAAGGACGGGCGGATGGTTGCTTCCACGCCCAGCCGTCGCAAGGCCGGTTGGGCGCAGTGATGGCCTGCACGCAGGGCGATGCCTTCCCTGTCAAGCAACTGACCGGCTTCTGCGGTCGGCACGTTTTCCAGAATGAAGGACACTACGCTGACACGTTCGCGCGGGTTGCCGATCAGCCGTACGCCCTTGATTTCGCCGAGCCGCTTGCGGGCATACTCCGTCAATTCGTGTTCATACTTCTCGATGTTGACCAGTCCGATGCGCTGCACGTAGTCGAGCGCCGCGCCCAGCCCGACGGCGCCGCCCACGTTGGGCGTGCCTGCCTCGTAGCGTGCGGGCGGTACGTTGAACTGCGTTTCTTCGAGCGTCACGTCCCTGATCATGTTTCCGCCCCCCTGCCACGGCGGCATCGTCTCCAGCAGTTCCCGCCGTCCATACACCGCGCCGATGCCGTTCGGAGCGTAAATCTTGTGTCCCGAAAAGACAAAGAAATCACATCCCGTGTCCTGCACGTCGACCGGCATATGGGCAATCGACTGTGCGCCGTCGATGACCGTCCGCGCCTGGTAACGACCGGCCATTTCGATCATCGTCTTTACGGGCGATACCGTGCCGAAGGTGTTGTTCACCTGTCCGAAGGAAACGATCTTCGTCCGCGGACTCAGCAGCCGTTCGTAGGCTTCGAGCAGGACGTTGCCGTCGTCGTCAACGGGTATGGCCAGCAGCCGGGCGTTTTTCTCTTTGGCCAGCATCTGCCAGGGAACGATGTTGGCGTGGTGGTCGAGGGTGGAGACGATGATTTCGTCACCTTCCCGAATGTGTTTCCGCCCGTAGGTCTGGACAATCAGGTTCAGCCCTTCGGTCGTGCCGCGAACAAAGACGATTTCTTCCGGCGACGGGGCGTTGATGAACCGCTGCACCTTTTCACGCGCTTTTTCGTAAGCGTCGGTTGAACGGGCGGCCAGCGTGTGGGCGGCGCGATGGATGTTCGAGTTGTCCGCGGCATAGTATCGCGCCACTTCGTCGATGACGGTCTGCGGCTTCTGCGTGGTAGCCGCATTGTCGAACCAGATCAGCGGCTTTCCGTTCACCTTCTGCCGGAGGATGGGGAAATCGCGGCGAATCACGTCGGGACTGAAAATGCCCGACGTGACGGACTCGTCGAAGTGCAGTCGCTGCAATTCCTCGGAGTAGGGGATATTCCCGTTTTGCAGCGAGGCAAACGACTTGTATATTACGTCGAAGTTGATTGTTTCGTCGGCGTCGTTGCCTGCCTGCCGCGTACCGTGCAGTTCTTCCGCGGGGAAGAGGCGTTCGGCCATTTCCCGAAGGATACCGGTGTCATTCCATTCCATAGCCGTATTATTTTTCAATCGCGTTCCGGTGTTGATAATTGTGGTAGAAGCCGACTTCGACGTTTTCGAGCACGGCGATGGCGTCGTCCGTCAGGGCAGCGAGCGAAAAATACTTCGTCAGCAGGTAGGAGGCCACTCCGAATTTGTCCAGTCCCATCAGCCGCGCCGAGAGACTGGGCGCTATTTCGCCGGGAATGCCCGTCTGGTGCAGCCCGATAACACCCTGTTCCTTTTCGCCCGTACGCACAAGGATGATTTCGGTAGTCCCCACGCCGCGGTTGGTAAGGTATTGCCCTTTGATTTCCAACTTGTCGCTCGGAATCAGGGGAACGCCGCGCCAGAGAATGACGGGGGCGCCGAAAAGATTCGTCGTCGGAGGCGGAACGCCGCGCCACGTACATTCGCGCTCGAAGGCGGCAATGGCACGCGGATGGGCGATGAAGAAAGAGGGGTTTTTCCAGACCAGCGAGAGCAGTTCGTCGAGGTCGTCGGGCGTGGGAGCGCCGTAGCGCGTACTGATGCGGTAACCCGGCTCGACACTGTTCAGCAGCCCGAAATGGCGGTTGTTGATCAGTTCCCATTCCTGACGCTCGCGCACGCTCTCGATGCTGAGGCGCATTTGTTGCTCAAGCTGGTTGAAGGGATTGTTGTAGAGGTCGGAAACCCGCGTGTGCACCCGGACTACGGTCTGAAGCGTATTCAGCGAATACTCGCGCGGATTCTCTTCATAGTCGATGTAGGTTTCGGGGATGATGTTGTCTTCCTCATGCCCGGAGACGAGGTCGATATGCTTTTCGCCATGCGTGTTGACCGTTGCGCGCAGACGCAAGTGCTCGTCGACGGCCTTCTGAAACTCTTCGCGGAAGTTGGGAACTTCCTCGATGATGCTTTCCAGTTCGGAACTGCTGATGGTGAAAAAGACGCTCGGCGTCACGGCGCGAACGGTCACCGACGAGGGATTGTCGGACAGGATGTCGGCCTCGCCGAAATATTCGCCTTCGGTCAGGAGGGCGATGCGCAGGTCTTCACCGTGCTGTCCCTTGCTGTAAATCTCTACCTGTCCGCGGGCGACGATGAAGAACTTTTGACTGTCCTTGCCTTCCCTGATCAGGTATCCGCCCAGGGAGACCTCCTCGATTTCAAACTTTTTCGCCAGCCGGTTGACGATGTCCTTGTGGATGTGCGAGAACAGGGGAATCCTCCGGAACGAGCCGGTGCTGAAGGCCGGCACGCCGTCGTAATATTCCACGTCGATGCGTTCGGCGCGTTTAAGTTCCACTTTGGTACGGTTCACGCGGAACGTACCGGAATCTACCTGTACCCAAGGCAAGAGCTTGAGCAGGAGACGGGGCGTAATAGACCCCATCTGCGGCGGGGTCTTGGTGGTGGTTGCCAACTGGCGCGCGGTCGATGTCGTCACGCTGCGCTGCAAATCGTTTTTTGCCATACTTTACTGTCTGTTTTATTATTGAAAAATCAAATCTTATTTTCGGATGGTCACCTTGTGTACGGCCTTTCCGGCCGGTTCGATGCTCAATACCGTATATCCCTGTTCTTCGGAGGTGCGCGGAACGTTGTCCAGCGGTTCTCCTTCCGCAAGCAATACCTCCAGGAGGTCGCCTTCTTTCAGTTTTGCCAGCTCGATCTTTGTCTTCACAAAGGTCATCGGGCAATGTTCTTTCGTAATGTCCAATTGATAAGTTGCCATCGCGATTCAAATAAAAAGGGTTTGTCCGCCTTCGGAGCGCTTCAGGAAAGTAGCTACGCCGAGGACGTCTTTCACTTCGGGAATAAAATCCTCTTTCGCCAGTCCGAGGATGTGCATGGCCATTTCGCAGGCGTAGAAGTTTACGCCGAGCGTGATGGCGGCGGCGACCAGTTCTTCGGGCGTGGCGACGTTGTGTTTGCGCATCAGCCGCCGGAAGATGTGCGCGCTCGCACCCCAGAAGTTCAGCCGGCTGACGGGCGCCGCCTTGATGCCTCCCATAAAGAAGCCGAACAGTTTGGTCAACGCCGTGCCGCCGACGAAGCTTCGCCCGCGTTTTTTCTTGATTGCGTCCAATCCCCAGAAGGTAAAGAAAAGGTTGACTTCGTAACCGACAGCTGCTGCGCCGGTAGCCAGTGTGAAAACGGCGGTCAGCTTGTCGAAATCGCCGCTAAAGCTGATAATGGATAATTTGTTTGCCATAAAAAATTTATTTAGGATGATTGAATAACAGTGTAGATAAATAGCGTTCGCCGGTGTCGGGAAGGACGACGACGATCCGCTTGCCTTTGTTTTCCGCCCGCCGGGCAATCCGGATGGCGGCATGTGTAGCCGCTCCGGACGAGATGCCCACGAGCAAGCCTTCGACCAGCGCCAGTTCACGACCGGCCTCGATGGCCTCTTCGTTCCTCACCCGGTAGATTTCGTCCACAAAGCGCGGGTTGTACGTATCCGGGATAAAGCCGGCGCCGATGCCCTGTATCCGGTGCGGCCCGGACTTGCCGCCTGACAAGACCGGCGAATCGGCCGGCTCGACAGCCACGACCTTGACGGCGGGGTTGAAATGCTTGAGCGCCTCGCCCGCCCCCGACACCGTCCCGCCCGTCCCGACGCCGGCAACGAAGATGTCTACCTCGCCCTCCGCGTCATTCCATATCTCAAGCGCAGTGGTACTGCGGTGTATTTCGGGATTGGCCGGGTTCTTGAACTGTTGCAGGATGATGGAGTTGGGAATGGCCGCGTGCAATTCTTCGGCGCGCCGCACCGCTCCCCCCATCCCTTCGTGTCCGGGCGTGAGTTCGAGTTGGGCGCCGAGCGCTTTGAGGAGCGTACGCCGTTCGAGGCTCATGGTATCCGGCATCGTCAGGATGGTACGGTACCCTTTCGCAGCCGCGACCATCGCAATGGCAATACCCGTATTGCCGCTGGTCGGTTCGATGATGACGCTGTTGCGATGGAGCAGGCCTTTCCACTCGGCATCTTCAATCAGAGACAGCCCGATCCGGTCTTTCACGCTGCGACCGGGATTGAAATATTCCAATTTGGCCACAATCCGGGCATGCAGCTCGTACTTCTTTTCCGTACCGCTCAGTTCGAGCAACGGCGTGTTGCCAATCAGTTCGGTAATATTATTCGCTATGTTTGCCATATCAACTGTGAATTAAAATCTGTTTCAACTGCAAAGGTAAGGTATTAATGACAGTTCGCAAATACCTTTTGTATGGTATATTTGGGATTCAAAGATTCAAAGATTCAAAAATTCAAAGATTCCGCGGGCGCAAATGGCAGGATTCGTTGCGGGGACAAATTCCCTGTCCGTCTTTTTACTTTCAAAAAAAGTATTTCCACACAGGCGTTACTTCGATATTGCCCGCTCGCTGTTCCTGATTGTATGTAATGATTGTCCGTTTACTTAATTCGATTTCTTTCTCCATATTGCCAAAACCGGCAAATTCCCGCTGACTGTTTTCGGGCGTGAGTTCAAAACAAACCTGGATTGCCTGGTAATCGAAATTCTTCTTGACAATAAAATCGCATTCGCCGCTGTTATTGGAAAAAGTAATTTCTTCGGGATTTTGCTTTTGCAATTCGGTGAACACAAAATTCTCGAAAAGGCCGCCCTTGTTGTCGAAAAAACGATATGACACAGCGTTCGTCATTCCGTTGTCAACCGAATATATTTTATGGGTATTCCGTTTTGTCGCCTTTTGCGAAAGGGCGAAATTGGTTATATCGCTCAATATGTAGCAGTCGTCCAGAATGCCCAGATATTTTTTCACCGTGTTTTCGTTACTGTCCACTGC
>JAITQL010000044.1 GCA_031288935.1 Tannerella sp. | reverse complement strand
GTCGGAAACGAGGTGGAGGCGGAAGACATTGTTCAGGATACCTTCATGCACATCTGGACAAAATTCAATGCCGTCGACCGGACGGAAGAGCATCGGGACGTGGATAATATCCGCTATGTAACGGTTGTTCTGAAAAACAAGTGTCTGGATTTTCTCCGGCTGAAAAAACGTACCAACCAGATCTACTACTCCGGAAGCGAGGAACTGGATATGCTGTACAATGCGGTGGACTTTTCCAGAAACCATGAAGAGAGCAGTATCGCCAAAGACGTCGACGTGGAAAGACTGATTCATCAGGCCATCAACAACCTGCCGCCCAAATGCCGTCAGATTTTCATCGAAAAGAAACTCAATGGCGAAAAACAGAAAGCCATTGCCCGGAAATACAACATCTCGGTGAAAACAATCGAGAAGCAAATGAATATTGCCTACAAGAAACTTCGGGATGAACTGAACTGCTGTTTTTAAGTTCCGGATGATTGCCTGCCGTCCGCCGGTTGAAGGGAAAAGGCGTCCTCAGACTTTCTCCACGTACACTTGCGCGTTCTCGAAGCGTACTGCGCGGACGGCGGCGCCTTTCTCCACGAACCCCGATTCGGATATGCCGTCATACCATTCGCCGTCGATCATCACTTTTCCCGAAGGACGCAGCACCGTGGCCGCCACGCCCTCTTTGCCGGTCAAGCCGGCAAGCGAAGGGGCGGATACGGAATCCTGCAGGTCGGCGTTCAGGGCTACCTGGCGGAACAGACCCCGTGCACCGATGCGGTTCGACAGCCAAAATACGCTTGCCATCCCCAGAATCATGCCGGCACAGACGGTCGCGAATGCGCCTCCCACTTCGGCGCCGCTCACGCCCTCGAAATGAAAGGTCATATTGTTCAGCAGGGCGAGCACGAACCCGGCCACGATCAACACCATTCCGCCGATGCCGGCTACTCCGAAGCCGGGTATCACGAAGATCTCCAGCACTACCAGTATGATGCCAAGCACGAATATTAAAATCTCCCAGTTGGCCGCCAGCCCTTCCACATACAGGGGCGAAAAGTAGAGTATGGCCGCAATGACGGAGGCAATCAGCGGAAAGCCCACGCCCGGTGTCTGCAACTCGAAGTAGATGCCGCCAACGATGAGCAGTATCAGTATGGACTGCAGCACCGGATTGAGGAGAAACCCTCTCAGGCTGTCCAGCCAGGACGGACGGTAGCCGGTCAGGGTATATTCCGGATACCCCAGGTAGGCGGTGACGACTTCCTCGACCGATTCGGCGATCCCGTCGCAATACTTCCACGTCAAGGCCTCTTCGGCTGTAAAGGTCAGCGTTTTTCCGGAATCTATGAGGTTGGGAATTGCGATGCGGTCGTCCACCATTGCTTCGGCGATCTGCGGGTTGCGTTTCCAGAGGAAGGTCGTGTCCTGTCCCCTGACCAGCGTGTCTTTTCCGTGCGCTTCGGCTGTGGAACGCATCAGGGAACGCATGTAGGACTGGTACTTGTCGGGCAGCTCCGCGCCGCTCCCGTCTACCACGGTCGCCGCGCCGATGCTTGCGCCCCTGCGCATGTAGATTTTTTTACACGCCAGGGAAATCAGCGCTCCTGCCGAGGCCGCGTTGTTGTCGATAAACACGTACACGGGAATGGGGCTGTATAAAATGGCGGTACGCATTGAATCCGCCGACTCCAAAAGGCCTCCGTAGGTGTTGAGGTGGAGCAGTACGGCGTCCGCGCCGAGCGACTGCGCTTCGCCCAGTCCGCGGCTGAGGTAGATTTGAGTCGTCTGATTGATCTCGCTGTTGATGTGGATCTCGTAGACGTGCGGCTGCGGCGTTGACGATTGGGCAGCGACCGGACGGAACAGGCCGGACAGGGACAGCAGGCACAGCGCCAAAACGCTTGTGCGGTGGAGTGACGGATGATTTCGTTTCACAGGATAATAATTTTCTTTTGTTTGAATAATCAGTTAAATGTGTTTAATGTGATGAACAATTTTCGCGCCGGATTGTATATTTGTATATGAAACAAACATAAACAATAACTGTCGATTGAAAATTATTCAGCTATGAAAACGGCGCAATTTCAGAAAAAATTGTTGGGTATGCAAGAAAACATGATGAATTTTGCATTATCGCTTACAGCAAATCGGGACGATGCGAAAGACCTGTTGCAGGAAACTTCACTCAAAGTGCTGAACAACAGGGAAAAATACGTGGACAACCGAAATTTCAAGGGATGGGTACTGACCGTCATGCGAAATATCTTTATCAATCAATATCACAAGATTGTTCGTACGCAAACGGTCATCGACCTGAATATCGACCTCTATAATCTGGACGTCGTCAATGAATCGGAGTTCGGAGCGACGGACAGTCCGCTTCAGCTTCAGGAAATTACCGGCGCCATCAACCGGCTGGATCAGGATCTGAAGGTGCCGTTTTCCATGTACGCGAGCGGCTATCAGTACAACGAAATCGCAGAAACGCTGAATCTCCCCATCGGAACCGTCAAGAGCCGCATCTTTTTTGCCCGCAGGGAACTGCGTGAAGCGCTGAAAGACTATGACGTGAACCGTGAATAGCCGACAGCGGACGTATTTCAACCGCCCGTTTTCATCCTCCTCCCTTCATTGCGGATGTTGATACGCCCTCTCCTTATTTATCGGGAGACGGGCTTCATTGATTGCTTCACTGCGTTTGCAAGGACGGGGTTTTTTGCCGTCACCGTGAAAAACATCACCGCCACTGCAAAAAGCAGCGCCGTCCATCCCGTCGGGGATGGCAGTTCGGTAGAAAACCGTTCTGCCGTCCTCCTCGCATCCCGTACGGGATGCAACAATCAACGGGCGCCGACCGTTTCTACCGAACTCTCATTCCTGACGGAATGCCGGCGCGGCGGAATCCATCCAACTTGTACAGGTGTTGCGCGCAACGTCTCTACCGGTGTACCCCGTCTCTGCGGAGCGCCTGTCCCGGCAGGGACAAAATGCCGGTAGAAAAAGAGTGTTTCAAAATCCGGCGGAATCCCGTCCGGGACGATATGCCGGTCATATCATACATACCATCCCTTCGGGATTCGGGCAGGCGGGTAACATGCAATTTTCTACCGACATCCTGTCCCCAACGGGACAGGTGCAATGCACAAAAGCATCCCGCGTAAAGTATAACATGCCTTCTGTTTTGCCTACTTTCCCAATGTTATTATTTACGATCCCTGCATAAAAATCTACGGTATCTACGCAAGAATCTACGATCCCTGCACAAAAATCTACAATCCCTACGCAAGAATCTACAATCTCTACGCAAAAATCTACGATTTCTACGCAAGAATCTACAATCTCTACACAAGAATCTACGATCCCTACGCAAGAATCTACAATTTCTACGCAAGAATCTACGATCTTTACGCAAAAATCTGCGACCCCAACGTAAATGTTGACGACCCCAAAATGATTGTTTATGACCTCAAAGTTATTGAGACCGTGAATATTACTGTATGGATCGTAAATAATGACGTACAGCCCGCACCTTTTTCCGTCGGGATCATACCTTTGTACTTCGTGGAAGTACCTGTTTCCTTCAGGGAGTTTGCGGGAAGGAAAGATTCTTTCCCGCGGAATTTACGGGCGAAGACTTGAGAGGCAGCGGTTGAAAATTCCGGTTTCGCCGAATCTGCGGAACTCGTTTTCGAGGTTGGGGGTAAACCGGTTTTTGTCAAGTTGCATGGCCATTTCCGAAACCGTCCAGAAACGCCCGCCGTCCAGCTCGACGGGGTGAGGACGGAGCAGTCCGTTGCAGACAGTTATGAACGTGTTTACCAGTTCCTTTTCAATCTCCGATTCAAATACGTACCGTTCGACGAAGAGCGGCCTGAAGTCCGTCAGGCCAAGTTCCTCCAGGGCTTCCCGTCGCAGGGCATCGTCCACGGTTTCGCCGAAGTCGACGTGCCCGCCGACGGCCGTGTCCCATTTGCCGGGCTGAATGTCCTTGTGTGCCGGGCGTTTCTGGAGGTACAGTTCGCCGGCGGAGTTGAAGACGTGCAGATGAACGACGGGATGCAGCAGTTTTGTTCCGCCGTGACAGGCGCGGCGGGTAGCTTTGCCCGTCGTCCGCCCGGTTTCGTCCACAACGGGAAACCATTCTTCCATATCCGTTTGCTTCACCGGTCAGGGAGTTTTGGGGGAGGTCTTCATCCGGTCCGTGATGCGGCAGAGCGCTTCGTCGTTCAGGTTGGCGCCGTACGTTTCGTAGGGCAGGCGGAAGGCGCATCCGCTTTTGTATTCGGAACATCCGTAGGCCATTTTGCCGCGCAGGAGGCTGCCCTTGCCGCAGAGGGGACATACCGGCCGGCGGGGTTTCGGAGGCGCTGCGGCGGGTTTCGGAGGCGTGGCGGGAGGGGCTTTCTTCCTCTTTGCGCCGGCGGGGGGCGGCGGCGTGGCCGGAAGGTCGACCGGGATGATGCGGGTGGACATGTCGGCGCGCACCTGCTGCACAATCCGCCCGATCAGCTGTTTCAGTTCGTCCAGAAACACGCCCGCCTGATAGGTTCCCTTTTCGATCTGCCGCAGTTTCTTTTCCCACATTCCGGTCAGTTCGGCGCTTTTCAGCAGTTCGTCGCGGACGGTGGCGATCAGTTCGACGCCCGTGGGCGTGGCAAAGAGGTTTTTCCGTTCCTTGCGGATGTAGTTGCGTTTAAAAAGCGTTTCAATGATGGCGGCGCGGGTGGAGGGGCGTCCGATGCCGTTTTCCTTCAGCGCGTCGCGCAGCTCGTCGTTGTCCACGAGCTTGCCGGCCGTTTCCATGGCGCGCAGCAGCGTCGCCTCGGTATAGGGTTTGGGCGGGGTTGTCCACTTTTCGGCGAAATCGGGCTGGTGAGGGCCGCTTTCACCCTTCACGAAGTCGGGCAGTACGGCCACTTCCTCCGCCGGCTGTTCCTGCTCCGCCGTCTCTTTCGCCTCCTTCGGCTCCTTTTCAAACACGACGCGCCAGCCGGGTTTCAGAATCTGCTTGCCGGTGACCTTGAAGCCGACTTTTTCCACATCGCCCAGGACGGTGGTGGTCGATATTTCGCAGTCGGGATAGAAGACGGCGATGAAACGGCGCGCCACCAGGTCATAGACCTTCCCTTCCCTGTCCGACAGACTGCGCGCCGGCACGCCGGTAGGGATGATGGCATGGTGATCGGTTACCTTCGCATTGTCGAACACCTTTTTGCTCTTCGGCAGTTTGCCGGCCAGCAGGGGAGCGGTCAGCGCGGCATAGGCGGCCAGCCCCTTCAGCGTCTGCGGCACCTTGGGATAGATGTCTTCGCTCAGATACGTGGTATCTACGCGCGGATACGTGGTCAGTTTCCTTTCATAGAGCGACTGGATGAGCTTCAGCGTATCTTCGGCCGAAAAGGCAAACTTCCTGTTGCACTCCACCTGCAGCGAGGTCAGGTCGAACAGGCGCGGAGGCGCCTCCTTTCCGCCTTTTTTGGTAACGGACACGATCGTGAAATCCTTTCCCGTGACCGCCTGCAGCAAGGCTTCGCCTTCTTCCTTTTTTGAAAACTTTCCCTGCGTGGCCGTGAACGCGGTCTGCCGGTACACCGTTTTCAGTTCCCAGTAAGGTTCCGGTTTAAACTGTTCGATTTCCCTTTGCCGGTTCACGATCAGCGCCAGGGTCGGCGTCTGCACCCTTCCGATGGAAAGCACCTGCCTGTTCTGCCCGTAGCGCAGGGTGTAGAGGCGGGTCGCGTTCATTCCCAGCAGCCAGTCGCCGATTGCACGCGAAAGGCCGGCTTCGTAGAGCGGATTAAATTCGGAGGCGTCCCTGAGATGTTGAAACCCTTCGCGAATGGCTTCTTCGGTGAGCGACGAAATCCACAGCCTGTACACCGGACAGCGGCAGCCGGCCTTTTGCAGTACCCAGCGCTGGATCAGTTCCCCTTCCTGTCCGGCATCGCCGCAGTTGACGACGGCTTCGGCATTGCGAATGAGTTTTTCGAGAATGTGGAACTGTTTTTCATACGCCTCGTTCGGTAGCAGTTTGATGCCGAAGCGCGCCGGAATCATCGGGAGCGCGTTCAGTTGCCACGACTTCCAGGCCGGCGTATAATCGTGCGGTTCCTTGAGCGTGCAAAGATGTCCGAACGTCCACGACACCTGATACCCGTTGCCCTCGATATACCCGTCCTTCCGGTTCCTTGCGCCGAGAACGTCCGCAATTTCACGCGCCACACTGGGCTTTTCTGCAATACAAACTTTCACACCAATACCTGTTTGCTGCAAAGATAAGGCTTTTTCTTCCGGTATGCAAAGCGCCGGGAAGAAGGGGGCTGTTTTCAACCGCTTCAGCAAGAAGAGAAAACCGGCAGCGGACACGGTTCTTTTAGCCGTCGCGACGATCCATGTGCAGCTTTCGACCGGAATCGTGCTGCCTGTCCAATGCCCCCGTTTCTTTGAAAGTATAAATACAATCCTTACCTTCGTGAAAAATTATCAAGATGAATGCAACCGAATTATTGAAGATGATCAGTATGGGTGAAACCAGCAAAGTGCAATTCAAGCAGGAGATGGACGATGATAAAATCACTGCCGAAATGATAGCCATGTCCAACGCCAAAGGAGGCATGATTCTCGTCGGAGTACAGGATAAGACGGGTGAGATTACAGGCCTGGACTATGAACAGTTGCAATCGTATAACAACCGGTTGGCAATCATAGCAAACGACAAGGTGAAACCGCAGATATTCATTCTGACCGAAGTCGTGTCCGTTCAAACCGGAAATGATGAAAAGAAGGTGCTGGCAGTAACCCTGTCGGAAGGGGTCAACAAGCCCTATAAGGACAAGAACGGTTCTATCTGGATGAAACAGGGTGCAGACAAACGGAGAGTGACGGACAACACGGAAATCATGAGGCTCTTTCAGGAAAGCGGTAATTTGTCGGCCGACGAAATGGAAGTCTACGGAACAGGCATCGACGATATTGACGATAGATTATTCGCCTATTATTTTAAACGGGAATTTAAGCGCAGCTATCAGGAAATGGGATTGACCTGCGAAGAAGCCTTGAGGGCGAAACGGGTTTTGCGAAACAGCAGGGTCACGCTGGCCGGATTGCTGTTCTTCGGAAGAGAGCCGCAAAGTATCAAACCTGCCTTCACCGTCAAAACCATCTCCTTTTTAGGCAACGATCTCTCCGGCGCCTACTATCGCATCAAACCGGAAGACTTGAGAGGAACTATCCCGGAACTTTTCAAACAGGGAATGATGTTCTTAAATTCCACGTTGCGGCATATGCAACAGGGGCAGGGGTTCAACTCCATCGGCATACTGGAAATCTCATACATCGCGCTGGAGGAAATACTTCAAAACGCACTGGTACATCGCGATTATTTCAAAAACGCACCCATAAGGCTCATGGTGTTTGACGACCGGGTCGAAATCGTAAGCCCCGGCAAACTGCCGAACAGTCTCACCGTCGACGATATAAAATACGGAAACCCCGTTATCCGGAACAATCAAATCGTTTCCTTCTGCATACATGTGATGCCCTTCAGCGGACTGGGTTCCGGCCTGAGACGCGCACTGGAACAACAGCCGGACATCGAACTGATCAACGACGTGGCGGGCGAACAGTTCATCGTGAAAATACCAAGAGCCTCGGAGCCGGTGCAATAGAGGACTGCCAACCCTTTCGCGCAGCCGGCGATGTGTCCTCTACTGAAAAAAGTTTACAGTAAGTTGAACAATAAAAACTGTAAAAAATGAGGAAAATGAAAGGGGTTGATGATGCGTTACGCATGCAAATTATCGAAGAACATCTGGCTGGTAGCAGTCAATATTCATTAGCC
>JAITQL010000263.1 GCA_031288935.1 Tannerella sp. | reverse complement strand
TCATAACTGCTCGCGCCCTTTCAGGGCTTGGGCATCGTTGCGTCACCATACACAGGGCGTTGCCCTGTGCTGTTGCTTAAAGGGCGTTGCCCTTCATGGCGGCTCCGCCGGCGAATGAGGGTTATGTACAGACGTTGCGCGCAACGTCTCTACTGCGCCGAACAGGGGCGGGGTTTGCCATCCGGTAACAGGTTTCCTGAAAAGAACACCGCACCCCGTCCTTGCGAACGCAGTGAAGCAATCCGGGGAATTGAAAATTGAGAATGACGGGGTGCGGAATTTCATTCTCCATTCTCAATTCTTCCGGGCTGCTTCGTGCCTTGCCATGACGGCGCTGTCTCACGCATGTTGAACGTTGCCCTTCCATTGACGACATCGGGCTACAGGCTACTGTCGGTACCAAAAGAAAAAACGGCGCTGGGCAAGTTTTTCCGGTTGAGTTCGGGCACAAGGGATTCGCTCCATCGTATAGGGATGAAAACCGGTATAGTACATTTCGGTAGCCAACGTCATGGGTGTGGGCGTAAAATCCTGTATTTGTTCCAGATGAAAATGCAGTTTCCGGGTTTTGGCAGCCAGTTCGGCCATGTCTGCTTCGGTACAGCCGGGGTGACTGGAAATGAAATAGGGGACAAGCTGCTGATTCATTCCGTTTTCATTGTTGATGCGTGCGAAAAGGGCATTGAACTGTTCAAATAGCCGGAACGGGGGTTTGCGCATCAACTTGAGTACCTGTTCTTCCGTATGTTCGGGCGCAACCTTCAGACGGCCAGAGACGTGCCGGCGGATCAGCGTTTCCATGTATTGACGGGCGGACAGGTTGAGCGCCTGTTCTTCGTAGTGATTGAGCAGCAGGTCGTAACGTATACCGCTCCCGATGAAGACTTTCCTGATCCCGGCTATTTGCGCTGCTTCCCGATACAGGGCCAGCAAGGGCGCATGATCGGCATGGAGGTTCCTGCAAACGGCCGGCGCGATGCAGGAGGGTCTTTTGCATTTCATGCAGAGCGTTTCGTCCTTTCCTTTCATGCCATACATGTTGGCCGACGGGCCGCCCAGGTCGCTGAGATAGCCCTTGAAATCAGGCATTTTGGAAACGGCGCGAATTTCTTTCAAAATGGAGGCGCGGCTGCGCGACATGATAAATTTTCCCTGATGCGCCGAAATCGTGCAAAAGGCGCATCCGCCAAAACATCCGCGGTGGATATTGACCGAAAATTTAATCGTTTCGTAGGCCGGAATCACTTTCCCCTGATATTTGGGATGCGGCATGCGCGTATAGGGCAGGTCGAAGGACGCATCCAGAGCGGCTTCGTCCGGCGGCGGACAGGGCGGATTGACGATCATTGTCCGCGTGCCGGTTTTTTGCAGGATACGGGAAGCGTGGTACTTGTTGGATTCTTCTTCGACCCGGCGGAAGTTGGCGGCTTGCTTGCGCTTGTCGTTCAGACAGGCTTCGAAGGAAAAAAGTTCAACGTCGTCTGCACGGACAAGTACTTCGTGATCAACCAGGCAAACCGTCTGCGGAAGGTCTTTCAACTGCCGGAAGGGAACACCTTCGCGCAGTTTTCGCACCAGTTCACGGACGGGCTGCTCGCCCATGCCGTAAATCAGCACATCGGCCGGACTGTCTGCCAGCAAACCGGGTCTCAAACGGTCTTGCCAGTAGTCGTAATGTGCCAGCCGGCGCAGCGAAGCCTCAATTCCGCCCAGTACCACAGGCGTTTCCGGGTAAAGCGATTTCAGAATCTTCGCGTAGACAATGGAGGGATAATCGGGACGCTTCCCGGAAAGTTTGTCCGGCGTATAGGCGTCGTCACTGCGCAAGCGTTTATTGGCGGTGTAGTGGTTGACCATCGAATCCATGGCGCCGGGCGCCACGCCGAAAAAGAGGCGTGGCGCTCCCAGTTTCCTGAAATCCCGATAATCACCCCGCCAGTCGGGTTGCGGTACAATGGCCACGCGCAAGCCTTCGGCTTCGAGTACCCGCCCGATGACGGCCGCGCCAAACGAGGGGTGATCAACGTAGGCATCACCGCTGAACAAAATGACGTCTATGTAATCCCATCCGCGCAGTTCAACTTCCTTTTTAGTCGTGGGCAACCAGTCTGTCAGACGGAAGGGGTTCATGTTGCCTGAAGTTTATACTTCTCCGGGAAAAGTATTTTGTTCTGTGATACGGTCATGTTTACTTGAGCGGCAGAATTTCGATCCAGTATCCGTCCGGGTCTTGAATGAAATAAAGCCCCATGTCGAAATTCTCGTAACAAATGCAACCCATCTCCCGGTGATACCGACGTACCTGTTCGTATTCGCCCGGCACGCGCACGCAGAGATGAAATTCACATTCACCCAGTTCATACGGTTGGGGATGGTCGCGCAACCAGGTAAGTTCCAGTAGAAAACCGGTCTGACTGTCTGTCAGGAAGACGATGACAAAAGACCCGTCGGGGGCAGTTTGACGGCGTGTTTCCTTCAAACCGAGCGCCCTGTCATAAAAGGCAAGGCTACGCTCAAGGTCAAGCACATTGAAATTGAAATGATCGAAGCGGCTGTTTATTTTCATTGCTATATATATTAATAATGTAGTAAAATGCGGCAAGTAAAAAGAGGCGATTAAAAATCAATGCTTTCACCTTTTGCGTTCCATTCTGCAAGGCGACATCCGGCGCGTTCGGCGTATGGACGGAAAGCCTTGGCGGATTCGTAGGCATGGGTAAAGTGCATCGGCGAAAAAACCGCCACCCGGATACGGTCGGTAAATTGTTCGGCGCCGAGCATGTAATCCTTTCCCAAGCGTGGATCAACGGGAAACATGGCCAAATCCAACCGGTCGGCCGCATGTGCCAGCACGGCAACTTCCGTCAGGAAGCCGTGT
>JAITQL010000230.1 GCA_031288935.1 Tannerella sp. | reverse complement strand
GCCCTGTCCGTCAGCGTCGACGGAATGAACTGGTCGGAACCCGAAACCGTACTTGCTCCGAACAGCGAGACCCTGTGGGAGAAGGACATAAACCGTCCGGCAATCGTCAAAGTCGGCGGCATATACCACCTGTGGTACACCGGACAGGCGGACGGCCGTTCGTGGATAGGCTATGCGACGGGCGCCGACGGGAAAACCTTCGTCCGCCGCAGCGCCGAGCCGGTTCTCGGCGCCGAAAAAGCATGGGAAAAGGTGGCGGTCATGTGTCCGCACGTCATTTGGGACGGGCAGGAAAAAATATTCAAGATGTGGTACTCCGGCGGCGAACAGTACGAGCCTGACGCCATCGGCTACGCCGTCAGCACGGACGGGCTGCGGTGGGAAAAACATGCCGGCAATCCCGTCTTTTCCGCCGCCCCCGCCCTCGAATGGGAACGGCACAAAGTAACAGCCGCCCAGGTTATCAAGCGGGAAAAAGACTATCTGATGTTTTACATCGGCTTCCAGGATATACACCTTGCGCGGATCGGCATGGCAAAATCCCCCGACGGCATCACCGGCTGGGTACGTTTCGCCGGCAATCCGGTGATCTTCCCGACTCCCGGCGACTGGGACGCAAGCGCCTGCTATCGACCCTTCGCCATTCGGGAAAAAGACCGCTGGATGCTCTGGTACAACGGGCGGAATGAAAATCTGGAACAAATCGGTCTGGCGATATACAACGATCCCGATCTGGGATTCTAAAACACGCCGGACAGGCACGCGAAAGGCCGTGAAACGCTCCCGGTTTCTTCCTTCACGATATTGCTGAAAATGGAATTGCAGGTGCAGTCAAAGCAACCCGGAAAGTTTTGCCAGCGCCCCGTTCAATCCGCAAACTTCCACATGTTCATGTATCGGATAATTTGCCTTGACGGGGGCGATTACAAATGATTTTTGCGGTTTCACAAATTCGATGGCCCGCCAGAATCCTTTTGTAACCTGCGGTGCGGCAGACGCCTTGCATTCCACGGCGATAGTTGTTTCCGCTTTTTGGATGATCAAGTCCAGTTCGTCGCCCGTAGCGCTCCGGTAGAACGAGAATCGGCAGTCGTTGAAAACCGAACACAGGGTTTCGACCACGAAACTTTCCCACGATGCGCCGAAAACGGGGTTTCCCAGCAGCGAATTGTAATCCCCGATTTGCAGCAGCTGATGCAACATGCCGGTGTCTCGGACATACAGTTTCGGCGACTTTACCAGCCGCTTTTTTTCGTTGGTTTCAAAGGGCGGAAGCGTGCGGATCAGAAACGTCTGTTCCAGCAGGTCGATGTATCTTCTCACGGTAGTATGCGCCATGCCCAGCGATTCGCCGATTTTGGACGTGTTGAGCAACTGCCCCGACAGGTGGGCGCACAAAGTCATGAAACGGCGTATCTGCACGGCGGGAATTTGAAAGCCCAGCTGCGGAATATCCCGTTGCACGTAGGTTTTGATAAAATCTTCGCGCCACAGGCAACTGCTTTCATCGTCGGCCGCCAGAAAACTTTCGGGATAGCCTCCTCTGTTCCAACAGACATGCAAGTCCGTTTCGGCATTGTGAAGCATCAGTTCGTCTATCGAAAAAGGCGACAGTTCAACGATTCCGATTCTGCCGGCCAGACTTTCCGATGATTTTTGAATCAGCTCCTGCGAAGCGGAGCCAAGCAAGATGAAACGTCCCGGACGGCGATTGCGGTCGATTTCGCTGCGCAGTGCGGAAAACAGATGGGGAACCGACTGTATCTCGTCCAGACACAGTACCGAAGGGTCGTTTGCCTCAAAAAACAGCGCCGGTTCGGTCAGTTTGTTTATGTCGGCGGCATTTTGCAGGTCAAGATAAACAAAATGATCCTTTCCCTGCGCCAACATTTTGACCAAGGTAGATTTCCCGCACTGCCTCGAACCCAGAATCAATACGGCCGGGAAGATGTTCAAGCGTTTATAAATGTCCGGTTCCAAACGCCTCCTGATAAATTCGTGTAAATTGTGCATCGCATGTTCAATTTGCACAAAGGTAGCGCTTTTCCTTTAACCGGCAAAAAAACGTGTCTTCCCAACGCGAAGTTGCCGACTCGAAAGGGGATGAAAATCAGCATGGCGGAAGAGTATCACTGTTACGAAAACGGGTTGGCCGGGCGGGTGAACGGGATACCCCGGGACGGGTACATGCTGGAGAGTGGATTTCAGGATTTAAACCGGGCGAGGGAGGGAGCCGGGGTTTTGAAATATACCCGTTGCAAGGTATTTGTTTTTGGCTTTATTCCGGTTACTTTTGCGGCCTGATTCGAGATGTTGGGTAGTATGTGTGGAGTAAGAACGGATAGTGTAATAGTAAGGGTGGTCGGCCGGAGAAGTCCGCTTTCGTTGCTTCAGGTGGAAGAGGCTTTTTCGTTTTTCCCGAAACTTGACTGCCGGTTGACTGCGGTGGATTCCTGTGGCGACAAAAACAAACATATTTCTTTGCTGGATGCCGGCGGGGATGGAGGGAACGGGGTGCCGCCCGATTTCTTTACCCGTGAACTGGACGAACTGCTGATTCGCGGCGAGGCGGATGTGGCGGTTCATTCGGCCAAGGATTTGCCGTATCCGCTTCCTCCGGAACTGGACGTGTATGCGTTGCTTGAGGCGGCAGACCGTACCGACGCGCTGGTGAGCAGGGACAACTTGCCGCTGGACGGGCTGCCGGCCGGCGCACGTGTGGGGACAAGCTCGCCGACGCGGAGGGATGAACTCCTGCGGCGGCGTCCCGACTTGCAAATCGTGAGCATCCGGGGTACGGTCGGCGAACGTCTTGCGCAGGTGGACAGTGGCGCCGTCGACGCCCTCGTTGTGGCTACCTGCGCCCTGAAACGTCTGGGCGAAAGTTGCCGCATGGCCGAGACGCTTCCCTTCCGCACCCATCCCCTGCAAGGCCATCTGGCTCTGGTCGGACGGAAAGACCGCCCGGAACTCGGCGCCCTGTTTTGCGACCGCGACATCCGCCGGCAATACGGACGGGTGACGCTCGTCGGCTTCGGCCCGGGGCATAGAGACCTGCTGACGATCGGCGGCGACCGGGCGCTGGCCGAAGCGGACGCGATCTTTCACGACGAGTTGATCGACCACGCCTGCCTGTCGCGCTATCCGGGCGAAAAGATCAACGTCGGCAAGCGCAAGGGGCATCACCGCTTTCATCAGGACGAAATCAACGAACAGGTCTATCGGGCGGCCATCGCCGGACGGACAACGGTGCGCCTCAAGGGGGGCGACCCGATGATCTTTGCCCGCGGACGGGAAGAGATCGACTTCCTGCAACGCCGTCTGGTAGCGGTGCACGTCGTGCCGGGCGTGTCGGCAGGCATCGCCGCTGCGGCCTGCACGCACATCCCGCTTACACACCGCGGGCGGGCGTCGTCCGTCGCGTTTGTCTCGGGACATGCCGGACTGCAGGCGCCCGCACCCAATGCCGACACGCTGGTTTACTACATGGGCGGGGCGCACGTCGCCGCCGTTGCCGGACGGCTGATTGCCGCCGGACGCAGCCGGGAACTGCCCGTTGCACTGGTGAGCAACGTGTCGATGCCCGATCAAAAGGTGTGCTTCTCCACGCTCGGCGAGTTGCAGTACTCGGCGGTTCACTGCCCGACGCCGATCCTGATCCTCGTCGGCGAAACGGTGGCCTTTGAAAGCGGAGCCGCCCGGACGCAACCCGTGCTGGTGACCGGCACCTCTGCCGGAACGCACGACCCGGATGCCAACGTGACGCATACGCCCCTGATCGAAATCGGACGGATTGCCGACAGCGGGCCGCTGTACGACGCCGTGCGCGCGCTGGATACCTTTCAGTGGGTCGTCTTCACCAGTCGCTACGGCGTGCGCTACTTTTTCGAAGCCTTTCACCGGATGCAGTCCGACGTCCGGATGCTGGCGCCGCTTCGCTTTGCGTCGGTGGGGAAAACTACCGCGGCCGAACTGCGCAAACACGGCATCCGTCCCGATCTGCAACCCGACGACGAATCGGCCGAAGGGCTGGTACGCGCCTTCGCAGCCGCGGGAGAGCCGGCGCAGCGCATCCTGCTGCCCCGGTCGGACAGGGCGGTGAAATACCTCCCGGAAGCGCTGGCCGGAATGGGTCACGACGTGACCGAGGCGCCGGCATACAGCAACCGGGTCAACGCGGCGGCGAAAGCGGCCGACCTGTCCGGCTACCGAAAAATCATCTTTGCGTCGCCCTCCGGCGTCGACGCCTTTATCCGGCTGTACGGCGCCCTTCCGTCCGGTATTCTTCCGTCCGGCATTCAGCTGGTGGCAAAGGGAAAGACAACCGCCGAAAAATTAAAATCCGAATTATATGAAACGATTTAGACATTTTCGCACCACGCAGGCCGTGCGTGACGAACAGGCCGAAGTGAGCCTTTCGGCCTCCGATTTTATTTATCCGTATTTCGTGACCGAAGGCGAAGGCGTGAGGCAGAAGATTGCGACGATGGAGGGCATCTGCCGCCTGTCGACGGATGAACTGCTGGCCGACGCCGCTACGCTGGCCGCTGCGGGAATCGACAAGATACTGCTCTTCGGCGTCGTTCCCGAAGCTGTAAAGGACGGGCGCGGCAGCGCGGGCACGTCGCCCGACAGCCTCGTCTGCCGGACCGTGCGCGCCGTCAAGGAGCGCTTTCCGTCCATCACCGTCTTTACCGACGTCTGCCTGTGCGAATACACGTCGCACGGCCACTGCGGAGTGGTACACGGGCACGACGTGGACAACGACGCCACCCTGCCGCTGCTGGCCGAGATGGCTGCCGGGCACGCGGCGGCGGGCGCCGACTTCGTCGCTCCCTCGGCCATGATGGACGGGCAGGTGCAGGCCATCCGCGCGCGGCTCGACCGCGACGGCTTCGGCCACACGCGCATACTGGGCTATTCCGCCAAGTACGCTTCGGCCTTCTACGGCCCCTTTCGCGACGCGGCCGGCTCGGCGCCTTCGTTCGGCGACCGCAAAACGTACCAGATGGACTTCCGCACCGTCGGTCAGGGACTGGACGAAATAGCGGCCGACATCGAGGAGGGCGCCGCGTGGATCATGGTAAAGCCCGCCATGCCGTATCTGGACATGGTGCAGCGGGCGGCGGTTCGCTTTCCCGGCTATCCGCTGGTGGCCTACCAGGTGTCGGGCGAATATGCCATGCTGAAGCAGGGCGCCAGGGCCGGTTTCTTCGACGGGAAGCGGATCTTCCTTGAAAGCCTGACCGCCATCAAGCGGGCGGGCGCCACGCATATCATTTCCTATTACGCAAAAGATTTTGTGGATTCGGGTAGTGTTAAATTTATGTAGATGTATTACCTTTGCAAAAAAATGCTATGAGCAAGCTGACCCATTTAAAAGAACTGGAATCGGAATCCGTCTACGTCATCCGCGAGGTGGCGGCGCAGTTCGAGAAACCCGTGCTGCTGTTTTCGGGCGGAAAGGATTCCATCGTCATGGCGCACCTGGCCTGCCGGGCGTTTTATCCGGCCGCCATCCCGTTCCCGTTTCTGCATATCGACACGGGACACAACTTTGAGGAAACGATCGCCTTTCGCGACACGCTGGTGAAACGGCTGGGCGTGCGGCTGTTCACAGGCTCCGTGCAGGAGTCCATCGACCGCGGGCGCGTGGCGGAGGAAACGGGATACAACGCCAGCCGCAACAAGCTGCAAACCGTCACCCTGCTGGACGCGCTCGAAAAGTACAAGTTCGACGCGGCGCTCGGCGGCGCCCGCCGCGACGAGGAAAAGGCGCGCGCCAAGGAACGCTTCTTCTCGCACCGCGACGAGTTCGGACAGTGGGATCCCAGGAACCAGCGTCCCGAACTGTGGAACATCTTCAACGGCAAAAAGCAGCCGGGCGAACATTTCCGCATCTTCCCGCTGAGCAACTGGACGGAGATGGACATATGGCATTACATCCTGCAAGAGGGGATCGAACTGCCGAGCCTGTACTACACGCACGAGCGGGAGGTGTTTGAACGCGACGGCATCTGGCTGGCCTGCTACCCGTTCATGAAGCGGAAGCCGGACGAGCCGGCGGTGCGCAGGCGGGTACGCTGCCGTACCATCGGCGACATTACGTGCACGGGGCTGACCCTTTCCGAAGCGAACACGCTGGAGGAGATTGTGAACGAAATCGCTGCCTCGCGCGTCACCGAACGCGGCGGACGGTCGGACGACAAGCGTTCCGACGCCGCCATGGAAGACCGGAAGAAAGCCGGCTATTTTTAATTCGTCACTCATTTTCAGTTTCATTATGAACGGATATTTAGACATGGAACTGCTGCGCTTCACTACGGCCGGCAGTGTGGACGACGGCAAGAGCACCCTCATCGGGCGGCTGCTCTACGACAGCAAGTCCATTTTTGAAGACCAGATGGAGGCCGTGCGGGCTGCCAGCGAGCGGCTGGGGAACGAGGCCGTCAACCTGGCGCTGCTGACCGACGGCCTGCGCGCCGAGCGCGAACAGGGCATTACCATCGACGTGGCCTACCGGTATTTCGCCACGCCCAAACGCAAGTTTATCATTGCCGACACGCCGGGGCACATCGAGTACACGCGCAACATGGTGACCGGCGCTTCCACGGCCGACGCCGCCATCATCCTGGTCGACGCCCGCAACGGCATCATCGAGCAGACCCGCCGCCATTCCTGCATCGCCGCCCTGCTGCAACTGCCGCACGTCATCGTGGCGGTCAACAAGATGGATCTGGTCCATTTCGACCGGGACGTCTTCCTGCGCATACGCGGCGCATACGCGGCCATGGCCGCCCGGCTGCACCTGCAGCACGTGCACTGCCTGCCCATCTCGGCCCTGGAGGGCGACAACGTCGTTACGCCCTCGACCCGCATGGCCTGGTACGAAGGCGCCCCGCTGCTGTCGCTGCTGGAGACGCTCCCGCTCAGGGAAACGCTCGACGACCGGCCGGCGCGCTTTCCGGTGCAGTACGTGATCCGCCCGCAAACGGCCGCCTTCCACGACTACCGCGCCTGTGCCGGACGGATCGCCTCCGGCACGTACCGCGTGGGCGACGCCGTCACCGTCCTGCCCTCCGGCACGCAGTCCACCATCACGGCCATCGACGAGGCCGACCGCCCGCTCCACGAGGCCTCCTCGCCCCGGTCGGTCGCCATCCGGCTGGCGGACAGCGTGGACGTCGGCCGCGGAGACATGATCGTCAAAAGCAGCGAACTGCCCCTCGTCGGCGCACACATCCGCCTGACCGTCTGCTGGCTCCACCACCGGCCGCTGAGCGTGGGCGCCCGCTACATCGTCCGCCATGCAACCGACGAACTCTTCGGCATCGTCCGAGACGTTCATTACAAGGTAAACATGAATACGCTCGAGAACGTTGCCGGAGAAAAGACCGTCCGGATGAACGACATTGCCAGCATCGAACTCAAGACTTCCCGACCGCTCAAGTACGACTTCTACCGCCGGAACCGCATCACCGGAAGCCTTGTTCTCATCGACGAATCGACTTTTGAAACCGTGGGCGCGGGCATGATCGCGGAGCAGCCGGACGCTTCGGACTTGGGTACGAACTTTTCGGACTTGGGTACGGAAACTTCGGACTTGGGTACGGAAACTTCGGACTTGGGTCTGGAAACTTCAGACTTGGGTCTGGAAACTTCAGACCCGGGTCTGGGAACTTCGGATTCGTTCGATTGAAAGAAAAAGCCGTCCTGCCGGGAAGTGTCCCGACAGGACGGCTCTGTCTTTGCCGCGTTGCGTTCCGGAAGCGCCCGGATGAAGGGTTGAAGCGTCAGGGGGCGGTTGTGATGACCTCGCCCACGTTCATTTCCATGTCCGCGTGTTTCCAGGTGAGGATGTCGCCGTTGATTTCGGATACGTAATGGAAGCGGATGTAGAACGTGGTCTGGCCGGCGTTCTTTTCCTGCTCCGCCGCGGTGTCCATGAAGTATTTCATCTCGTAGGCGCATACGTCGTAGCCTTCTTCCTGCGTTTTGGCGCTCGACACACGCACGGTGGCGCGCAGGTAGACGTTGTAGATGTGCCGTCCGCTTTCTTCCGTCATCCGGTTTTGCATATCGTAGGAGAGATCCCATATTTCCCGCTGGTCGGAGGCCTTTTTCAGCTGGTGCGCCATGAAGAGCACGCCGTTCAGGTAGCCCAGTTTGGTGTCCAGCGCGTTCGTGACCGGCGTCTCGTCCGCCAGCACCTGCGTCGTGTCGGTCAGCGTGCCGGGCGACATCATGTACTTGTCAATATCTTCCTTGTAGGTGACCGTGACGGTGTAATAGCCGTTCAATTCCAGTACGGCCGGGTCGTTTTCAGGAGCGTTGAAGTCTACCTCGAAAGCAATGTAGCAGCACGCGCCCTCCTGCATGTTGTCGAACGTCGGGGAGTAGAACACTCCTCCGTAGACGTCCAGCACCTTCCGGGCCGTCTTCGTGTCGAAACGGACGATGCCGATGGTGGAGTCGCTCATTGTATTCCTGCCGCCTTCGAGACAGGCAGTAAACATCGTTATTGCTGTTACGCACAAAATGGCGCGAAGCCATGTCAAAGTTCTTTTTTTCATTTTTTCTTCTGTTTGATTTGATTATTCTACTTGTTTGTCTGTTAAAATCCAAGCCGGACGCCGGCCTGCAAAGATACGTGAAAAGGTTTATCCGAACGAACGGTTTCGATAAAACTTCCGTTGTCGAAATAATAATTGGCGCCGCCTTCGACGTAGATGTTTACGAACCGGAGCAGGGGATAGCTTGCTCCGACCCGTGCATTGACCGACCAGAGCCATTCCTTCATCCGCACGGATTCCCTTTCCGTCCGCAGCTTTTCGCCGCCGTTGTAATAGTCGGTACGGATGTCTCCGGCCACGTTCCATTCCGTCATAACGCCGCCCGTGGCGTAGAAACGGAGTTTTTTCCACTCGGCGATCCTGTAGCTTGCTCCCAGCGGAAGGCCGATGAAGTGCAGTCGCTGTCTGGCATCGCCCGGACAGTCGGCCAGCGCGATCCATTCCGACCGCAGCAGGGTATAGGTTAAACCGCTTTGCAGCGCCCAGCGGCCGTTCAGTGCATAGCTTGCTCCCAGTCCGAACGAGACCGGGTACTTGTGCGACACCTTCTGTTTTTCCCGTTCCCTTCTTAACGCGGTTTCGGGATTGTAGACCATGAACTTGGACGGGGCTGCCATTGGCGCTCCGCCGCTGTTCGTTCCCGCGGAATAGCTTCCGCCGCTCATGCCCAGTCCCCATCGCTTTTGCGGGGAATGTTGCTTCGGGGGCGTGTGCGTGCCGGCATCGGCAAGGAGCCGGGAGGCCTCTGCCTGCTGCACCGGCGCGGTTTCTTCCGCGGGGGGTTGAGCCGGCTCCGTTTCCTCATACCCGTCCGCGGCCGGAGTAACGGCCGGTACTTCTTCGGGCGCCGCTTCCCGTTCCGGCGTGCGTTCCGTTTTTACGGCCGGAGGAGCCGTTTCCTTCCGGACGGGCCGGGCGGCCGTTTCACCGTCCGGCAGCGGATGCGCAGGGACGGAAGGTGTGGCCGCTTCCTCTTTTGTTTCCGGAAGAACGGTTACCCCGGCCACGCTGTCCACGCAGGGCCGGTGCGCCTGCCGGTGCCGGTAAAAATACCCGCCTGCCGACAGCAGCAGCAGGGCAATGACGGCTGCCGCACAGCGCCGGACGTGAAGCGGGAGCCTCTTCCCCCTCCCCTTCCCTTCCGGCAGGCGGCCGGCAATGGCCGTCCAGTCCTCCGGCAGCGTTTCCGCCTCGTAATTCTGCAACTTCGACCGGAGGGCTTCCTCCCATCTGCCCCGATTCTTTTCCTTGTCTGTATTCATCATTTGTTTTCTGCTTCGTTTTAATACCGTTCGATCCGTTCCTGCAACCATTTCCTTGCCCTTACGTACTGCGAACGCGAGGTGCTTTCCGTAATATGCAGCATCCCGGCGATCTCCCTGTGCGAATAGCCTTCGATGGCATACAGGTTGAATACGGCCTTGAACCCGTCCGGCAGCGACTGCACCACTGCCATCAGTTCTTCGGCCGAGATGTTCGAGAGGGCCGTTTCCCGGTCTTCCAGCACCTCGTACATGTTTGCGATGTCCGTCGAATCCCGCAGGATGTCCCGCTTGCGCAGATATTCCAGCGCCCCGTTCACAAAGACCATGCGGATCCATCCTTCCAGCGCCCCCGCTCCGGTGTACGTATGGAGCGAAGTATACACTCTGATGAAACCGTCCTGCAGCAAGTCACGCGCCGTCTCTCTGTCGCCGACATAGCGCAGACAGACTCCCATCATTTTCCGGGAATACAGGTCGTA
>JAITQL010000174.1 GCA_031288935.1 Tannerella sp. | reverse complement strand
CGGGCAGGATGCTACAGAAACGTCCCTACATCCCCCGCAATATCGAGCGAGCGCGGAGCTATGACTGGACAAGCCGCAACTTCATGGGTCTGGCCTATCTCGACGGCAAAAAACCGAGTCTGCTCATGCAGAGAGGCAACTACGGCATCATCAAGATAGAAGCCGTCGACAAGAACCTGAATACCGAATGGCTCTTCGAGACGACCGGCGAGAACGAGAAGTACTGGGGAAACGGCGGACACAATATCCGCATAGCCGACATTGACGGCGACGGCAAGGACGAAATTCTCCCCGGCCCCTTCGCGCTCGACAATGACGGCAAGGGTTTGTGGTGTCTCGGATTGCTCCACAACGACGGCGGCGAGGTGTGCGACATCGACCCCGAACGTCCCGGACTGGAAGTTTTCTACAATATGGAGAGCCGCTCGGCCCGCAACGGTGTCTGTATAGTCGACGCGGCCACGGGCGAATACCTCATGGAGTACGACGAGCCGAGCGATCACATACACGACCAGGCAACGATTGCCGACTGGGATCCCGCACATCCCGGCATGGAAATCTGGTGCGGCCCGGACAGATCCGACCCGGCACAGCGTACGTTCCTGTTCTCCGCCAAAGGCGAACGCCTCTCCGAGTCGTTCCGGATGCCCGGCAGTCCGGTATGGTGGGACGATGACGAATACAAGGAACTGGTGGGAGGCGGCAAAGTCTTCAAGTTCGGCGGCGACACGATCCAGCGGGACATCCCCGGCGGGATTGTCGTCGACCTCCTGGGCGACTGGCGCGAGGAAATCATCTCCTGTCCGCAGGGGGAAATACGTGTTTACTCTTCAACCATACCCGCGGCCAACCGCAAAGTGTGTCTGATGCAGGATCACCAGTACCGGATGGGCGTGGCCTCCCTCTCGGTCGGATACAGTACCTCTCCGATACTGGGACGGAACCATTCCCGCCCGTAGCGCGACGACTGTTCAGTTATGAAGATCAGACATCATCTGTTCGTTATATGCGGGGTGTTGCAGGCGTTGTTCCTGCAACACCCCGCTTGCGGGCAGCCAAACGCCGTAACGTCGACAGCGACCGTTACCGGCTTCAAGAACCCTCCCCTGCCTCACAGGCCGGCAACACTCAAAATCCTCGGAATAGGAAACAGTTTCACCGACGACGGCATGCAATACCTGCCGGATTTGCTCGAGAGCGCCGGCATCGAAAACGTCACCCTCGGCAAACTGTCTCTGGGCGGCTGTTCGCTCGAAACCCCGCCCCTGTTCGGCGCAGTAGAGACGTTGCATGCAACGTCTGTACATACATACCTCCTTCGCCGTCGTAGCCGCCATGAAGGGCAACGCCCTGTGTAAGATGACGCGACAATACCCAAGCCCTGAAAGGGCGCGAGCAGTTATGAAACCGGGCTTGCGCCCTTTCAGGGCTTCGGTGGTGGTGGCCAACGGGGTCACAGGGCGTTGCCCTGTGCTATTGCTTAAAGGGCGTTGCCTTTCATGGCGGCTACGCCGGCGAAGGAAATGAATAATGATGAAATGTGAGAATATAAACACAGAGCGGAGTTTGCCATGCGGCAACAGCTATCCTGAAAGGCATGAAACGGGAAGACCGGCTTGCGTATGGCTAACGGATTTTCATGGCCTCTCAAAAAAGTTTTAGCCGTTTTTTGTCTCTCCGGGTGTAATTCAAATATTTCATTTATCTTTGCAACCATTCATGAACAGTATAATAATAAGTAGGGTATGAAAAGACGTCGTTTTCTTCAGACAGCAGGCATGGTTGCGGCAACCGTTCCGGTGCACAGTTTTTTGTCCGCTTCCGTGACAAAGGATAAAAAGTTGCCGCGTACAGGGATCATCCTCGGGAATACGGGTGGCGAATGGGTCAGACAGCATCCCCGGGAAGCGCTTCGGAGCATCGCCGAACTGGGGTACAGGGAACTGGAGTTTGGCGGTGACATTGGTTTGGGCATGAACGCCGGCGAACTTGTCGGATATTTGAAGTCAATCGGGCTGAAACCCCTGATTGGCCCGACTTCAATGGCTGCTCTGCACAAGGAGGAACTGCTGAAATCCGACATTCACGCCTGTCAGGAACGCGGACAGAAGTTCATCGCCTGCTACTGGCCGTGGACGGACGACGGCAAAAACAAACTGTTGGACGACTGGAAGCGCGTGGCCGACAGTTTGAATCGGGGAGGCGCCATCTGCAAGAAGGAAGGCGTGCAGTTGATTTACCACAATCACGACATCGAATTTAAACCTGCCGAAGATCAAATCCCGTTTGATACGCTGATGAAACATCTTGACCCGGCTCTGGTGGGGATTGAACTCGATCTGTACTGGGTCACGAAAGGCGGGCAGTCGCCGACGGACTGTATCCGGAAATATCCCGGAAGGTATCCCGTATTCCACGTGAAGGACATGAAACCGACAGACGGCGACTTTGCCTGCGTTGGAAGTGGCTGCATCGACTTTCCTGCCATATTCAGGCTTAACGCCGTTGCCGGAGTAAAGCATTTCATCGTGGAACACGACCGTCCCGAAGACCCGAAAACGTGTATCGAAACCTCTGCTCAATACCTGTCAAGTCTGCGTTTCTGAGGAAACAACCGGACTGCAGGAATATTTTGGCACAAAATTTGCCGTATGTTATGAAGTTGTTATTATTTTTGCAGCAAAGAAGTGAGGCTTATGAAAAATAATTATTCAAAGAAACTGACAGGCGTGATTGAGTACAGCCGCGAAGAAGCAGCAAGACTTCAAAACAGTTCCATGGCGCCCGAACACTTGATGCTCGGCATCATTCGCGATGGCGAGTGTCAAGCCGTCAGGTTGATGCAGGAGTTGAATGTGAATATGGCAGCGTTCAAGAAAGCTATCGAAGCGGGAATACGCAATGCCGGGGAAGCGGGGCACATTCCGCTGAGCGATATCGGTATCGGCAAGGATACAGACCGGATATTGCGCATGTGCATGCTTGAAGCGCGCCTTTTCAAAAGCGAACATACGGGCACCGAACATCTGCTGCTGGCGCTGTTGAAAGAGGAGGAGAACAAAGTGGCTCAATGGTTAAACAAAAAGGGAATTACCTATACAATGTTATATAATAAATTATTAAGTGTAAAAGGAATAGCAGACGTCGAGCTGGAAGAAATCCGGGACGGATTTACCGACCATGACGACGATTCGGATGACGAGGATCCGTTATTCCATAAGGAACCTGTGTCTGCAAACGCGGGGTCTGCTCCGCAAGGGAAAACGTCGAATGATACGCCGGTACTGGATAATTTCGGTACGGACATGACGAAAGCAGCCTCCGAAGGCAAGTTAGACCCCATTGTGGGACGCGAGAAAGAAATCCTGCGGCTGGCGCAAATCCTCAGTCGGCGGAAGAAAAACAATCCCGTGCTTATCGGCGAGCCGGGCGTGGGAAAGTCGGCAATCGTAGAAGGACTGGCGTTGCGCATCGTGCAGCGTAAAATTTCACGGGTATTGTTTGACAAGCGGGTGATCAATCTGGATATGGCGTCCATCGTAGCCGGCACGAAATACCGCGGCCAGTTTGAGGAACGGATCAAGGCGATTTTAAACGAACTGTCCAAAAATCCGAACATTATTCTGTTTGTTGATGAAATCCATACGATGGTGGGCGCCGGTTCGGCATCCGGCTCGATGGATGCCGCCAACATGCTTAAACCGGCCTTGGCGCGGGGAGACTTGCAATGTATCGGCGCAACAACGCTGGACGAATACCGGAAAAGTATCGAGAAAGACGGCGCGCTGGAACGCCGTTTCCAGAAAGTGATCGTCGATCCTACGTCGGCGGAGGAAACCCTGCAGATACTGCACAACATCAAAGACCGGTACGAAGAGCATCATAATATGATTTATACGGACGACGCGCTGAAGGCTTGTGTCAAATTGACAGAACGGTATATCAGCGGCCGGAATTTTCCCGACAAGGCGATTGATGCGCTGGACGAGTCCGGTTCGAGAGTGCATATCACAAACATCGTCGTGCCTCGCTATATCGAGGAACTGGAAGAAAAGATTGAGGCTACGAAAAACGAAAAACTGGCGGCCGTGAAGTCGCAAAATTTTGAAGTGGCAGCCAGTTTCCGGGATCAGGAACGGCAGTACATCGTCGAACTGGAACAGGCCAAGTCGACCTGGGAAAAGGAAATGCAGGAACATCGCGAAGTAGTGGATGCTGACCAAGTGGCAGAAGTAGTTGCCATGATGTCGGGTGTTCCCGTGCAACGAATGGTTCAGGAAGAAAATATACGCCTGCGTGAAATGGCCGGCGTACTCAAGGAAAAAATCATCGGACAGGATGAGGCCGTCGAAAAAATCGTGAAGGCGATTCAACGTAACCGCGTGGGACTGAAAGACCCGAACAAACCGATCGGCACGTTCATGTTCCTGGGGCCGACCGGCGTGGGCAAAACGCATTTGGCAAAAAAGATTGCCGAAAACCTGTTTGATTCGGTTGATGCACTGATTCGCATTGACATGAGCGAATATCTGGAAAAGTTTGCCGTTTCGCGGCTGATAGGGGCGCCTCCGGGATACGTAGGATACGAAGAGGGCGGCCAACTGACCGAAAAGGTACGTCGCAAACCCTACTCCG
>JAITQL010000133.1 GCA_031288935.1 Tannerella sp. | reverse complement strand
CCGGTAATAATGGATGCATTCCTGACGGAATGCCGGGTAAGGCGGGAGCGATGCGTTTCTACCGAGCTATATTCCCTACGGGAATGGGACAGTCGGCAAACAATCTTTTACAGGTTATTCATTTTACGTTGCTAAAAGGATTAAAGGATGGACAGGATTACATCGCCGTTACTGGCAGCGTAATCCGGGTAATCCCGAAATCCTGGAAATCGTGTTCAGACAATGTAAAAGGGTGAAAGGAAACCTCCTTTCACCCTTTTGTCTTTCTACTTTTCGGCAGAGGGCTGTTCCATCACGATTTCGATGTGGTTGCCCTGTGCTATCAGCGTCCGGGCAAAGGCCTGGACGGTTGCCGGGGTGACGCGGTTCAGGATGTCGACGTAACCCGTGTGCCAGTCGTGACCGCGGAAATAGTAGCCGTCGAGGATGTGGAGCCAGTAGGCATTTTCCTGCAGGGATTCCTCGTGACGCTTCAGCATGTTGTCGCGCGTCTTGATGAAGTCCGCTTCGCGGGGGCCGTTGTCGATAATGGACTGCAACTCGTCCTTTACGATTGCAAGCAGCTTGTCCTTCAGCGCGGGGTCGGTGTCGAAGTAGATTTGCAGGAAGGCCTGTCCTTCGGGAAATTCCGCAATGCCGAGGCTGGCGCTGACGCCGTAAGACCCGCTTTCGTTCTCGCGCACCTTTTCCATGTAGACCAGGTCGAGGATTTGCTCCAGCATGGCGGCCGTCACGGTTGTTTCGGTATCGTAGCCGGTCTGTCCGGAATAGTAGTTGAGTACGGAGGCCTTGGGCGTCTCCATCGTCCGGACGAAGCGACTTTCAAATTCGCCTCTGCGCAGGACGGGCACCCGGTCGGCACGTCCCTGTTCGGTGCGGTGCAGCGCGGGCAGGGTGGCCAGGTATTGCTCCATCATCGGGATCATGCTGTCGGGGGTGATGTTGCCGACAAAGGTAAAGACGAAGTCGGAGGCGTCGGCATAACGCTCGCGGTACATCTCCATGATGCGGTCGTAGCGGATGTCCGGAATGTCGGCTGCTTCCAGCCGTTTGGCGCGTGGCTGGTTGCCGTAGAGGGCGCGGTCGATGGAATCGCGAAAGGTGTTCATGGGATTGAGCCTGGCATTTTCAAGCTGTCCCCGTATCCGTTCTTCAAAGGAGGCGTAGGCCTCTTCGTCGCTGCGCGGGGCGGTGAAGGAGAGGTAGACCAGTTCGAAGAGGGTGCGTATGTCGGCAGGCACGGCTGCCCCGGAAATGCACTCCGCGTCTTCATCGAGCGAGATGTTGCAGGATACGTTCTTTCCGGTCAGCGCCTTGTTGAGCTGCGTGGCGGAGAAGTCGCCCAGTCCGCCGATTTCGGCCACGCTGTTGAAGAGTTTCAGGTTGTTTGCGTCCGTATCGTCAAAAAGCGTGCTGCCGCCCTTGCTGGAGGCCTGCATCAGGATCTCGTCCGTCTTGAGTTCCGTTTCCTTGAGGATCACCTTGACGCCGTTGCTCAGCGTATGGAGGGTGGCGCCGAAGAGCGGGTCCGGCCGGGTGTCGACGATCCGGCCGGGCGCGGGCAGGGCGGCGATGAGAGGTTCGCTGCCGGCTTCCTCGGCGTAGGCTTCGACGGGAATCGTTTCGGCCAGGCGGAACTTCTCCAGCAGTTCTGCTTCCGAAGGATAGGTTACGCCTTCCTTGTCCGGCCCCGTGAGGCTGATGACGATGTTGCGGTCGCCGATGATCTGCC
Source organism: Tannerella sp. (assembly GCA_031288935.1). Taxonomy (GTDB): domain Bacteria; phylum Bacteroidota; class Bacteroidia; order Bacteroidales; family Tannerellaceae; genus Tannerella. The sequence continues at coordinate 4,862 of JAITQL010000133.1, read as the reverse complement.
GGGCGTACTGGCTGACCTGCTCCGCCTGCAGGGCGGGCGCCAGCTGACCGATCAGCTTGTATTCCATCTCGATGCCGGGAATGCACTCGCCGTCCGTGAAGTGGCGCACAAATTCTTCGGCAAAGACGCCGTTCTTCTGCTTTTCGCGTTCGTTGTAGGCCGATTCCATCATCTTGAGGATGGTGGTGCGTGCACGGTCGTTTTCGGCGGCGGTGAAGCCAAAGCGTTTCACGCGGTTGGTTTCCGCCGTCAGGGCGTTCATGGCTTCGTCCAGGGCGTCGGGCTTGACGATGGCGGCGGCTGTCCAGGCGTCCTTCGTTTTGGCGATCATGTATTCGCCGTCGCCGGCGTAGGCGTTGATGAAGGGCGGACTGGCCTTTTGCAGCAGTTCGCTGAAGCGTTCCTGCATGATGAAGGCGATGACCTGGCGGATGTAATGCACCAGGTAATCCTGCAAGGTGCCCTTGAGTTCGTCGGGAACAGGGTCGTGCTTGTAATAGAGGCTCAGTATCATGCGGGTGGATTCCTTGTCGCGGGCAATGGAGACCAGCGGTTCTTCGTTGTCGGGCACGGCTTCCCGTTCGCGCCTGGCGGGGTTGACGGGCGCGGGAATGTCGGCAAAGAGGGTTTGAACGGTCGCTTCCACCTCGTCGACGTTGATGTCGCCCACGATGATGATCGCCTGCAAGTCCGGCCGATACCATTTGCGGTAATAGTCGCGCAGTTCGTCGGGCTTGAAGTGGTCGATCACGTCAATCGTACCGATGGGCAGGCGGCTGGCGTAGCGGCTGCCGGGATACATCCGGGGCAGCTGCTGTTCCCAGAGGCGGCTCTGGGCATCGGTGCGCGTGCGCCACTCTTCGCGGATGACGCCGCGTTCCTTTTCGATCATCGAATCGGCCAGGGTGAGGAAGCCCGACCAGTCGTGCAAGACCAGCAGGCAGGAATCAACGATGGCCTTGCCGGTGACCGGGGCGTTCCTGAGCATGTAGACCGTTTCGTCGAAACCGGTGTAAGCGTTCAGATTTTCGCCCATGCGCATGCCGATGCTCTCGGTAAAATCGTCTATGCTCCGCGTGTCCTTGGGGAAATGAAGGGAGCCGTTGAAGGCCATGTGCTCCAGGACGTGCGCCAGTCCGCGCTGGTTTTCTTCTTCCTGCATCGAACCGACATTCTGTACGATAAAAAACTCCGCCCGTTCTTTCGGCAGTTCGTTGTGGCGGATGTAATACGTCAGGCCGTTAGCCAGTTTGCCGTAGCGTATCCTGGGATCCACGGGCAGTTTCCGCGAACCGTCCGTTTGCGCCTGAACGCCCTGTATCGCCATCACCGTCAGGATACAAAGGCAGATAAAAACACTTCTCTTTTTCATAAACAATCCATTTATATCTTATTTCACGGGGAGCAAAGTTACGATTATTTGCGGAGAACGGAAACATCGCCGCTCAGCGGAGGCAACGCAGGTTCAACTCGCCAAATCAACTATTAAAAATACGTTTTCAGGAGCCGCGAAATTAAGTTTTTCCCGGTCTTCGACGGTGTCGGAATGTTGTCCCTGCATAAAATCACCCCCGCCAGACTATCTGTGATTCCTTTCCGGCTAACTGAAAAGAAACTTTTGGGAGTGGACTCAATCTTGAATTTTTGAATCTTCGGAACAAAAGCCGTACTTTTGCCGAAAAGAACAGATGATGCAACCGGCTCTTTACATGATACCCGTCACCCTGGGCGAGACGGATCACCGGAAGGTGCTGCCCGAATACAATCGTGAAGTCATACTTCAGATCAAACACTTTATTGTCGAAAACCGGCGTACGGCGCGACGTTTCCTGAAGAAAGCCGAACCGTCGCTCGTACTCGCCAACCTCCAGTTCTACGAACTCAACAAGCATACGCCCCCCGGAGCGATTGCGGACTATCTGGCTCCGCTGAGCCGGGGCGAGTCCGTCGGCGTGCTGTCCGAAGCCGGCTGTCCGGCCATCGCCGATCCGGGAGCCGACGTCGTGGCCATCGCCCAGGGCATGAACTGCCGGGTGACGCCCCTCGTCGGCCCCTCCTCCATCCTGATGGCGCTGATGGCATCGGGGTTCAACGGGCAGAGTTTTGCCTTCAACGGCTATCTCCCGATAGAGGCAACGGCCCGCGCCAAACGGATCCGGACGCTGGAAACCCGTATCTATACGGACAACCAGACGCAGCTCTTTATCGAAACGCCTTACCGGAACAATAAACTGGCGCAGGACCTGGCCGGTAGCTGCCGTGCCGGCACGAAACTGTGCATCGCCGCCTGCATCACCTGCGAGGATGAGTGGATCCGTACCCTTCCGGCCAGGGAATGGGCAGGCCGGATACCCGACCTGAACGGCAAACCGGCCATTTTTTTAATCTACAAATAAACCGGGACGATGAAAGCAACCTATCAAGCGCATGAAACAGCCGTTATAGACGAAGGATGTACGATTGGCGAAGGCACGCGGATCTGGCATTTCTCGCACCTGATGACGGGATGCCGCGTCGGGCATTCCTGCACGATCGGGCAGAACGTGGTCGTCTCGCCCGGCGCAGTCCTGGGAAACGGGGTGAAGGTACAGAACAACGTGTCGGTATACACCGGCGTGACGTGCGAAGACGACGTGTTTCTGGGGCCGGGCTGCGTATTCACCAACGTCATCAACCCCCGCAGCGCCATATCCAGGAAAGACCGGTATCAACCGACCCTTGTAGAACAGGGCGCGACGATAGGCGCCAACGCCACGGTCATCTGCGGATGCCGTATCGGCGCCTATGCGATGGTCGGCGCCGGAGCGGTAGTCACGAAGGACGTGCCGCCCTGCGCCCTGGTAGTCGGCAACCCCGCCCGCCGCACCGGTTGGGTGAGCCGGTACGGTCATCGCCTCGACTTCGACCGTGACGGCATAGCCCGCTGTCCCGAAAGCGGCGAGGCATACCGCCTGCGGGACGGGAAAGTGGAAATGGAGAATGGAGAATGATGTTTTGGACTTTAAGCAACGTAAAATGAATAACCTGCAAAAGATTGTTTGCCGACTGTCCCATTCCCGCAGGGAATATAGCCCGGCAGAAACGCATCGCTCCCGCCTTACCCGGCATGCCGTCAGGTATGCATCCATTATTACCGGTGGCATACCTGACGGCATGCCGGATTGTGTGGACGTATTCCTTTCTACCGAGCGGTAATCCCTACGGGATTGTTTGCCTGTTGTTATCACTTGATTATTTTTCATCACTAAACGTTGCCCCTTGCGCTTTTTTTGAATCTTGAATTTTGAATTTTGAATCTTATCCTGTACTTTTGTGCCTCATTCGAGAAAATCAAAAAGAAAGAGACATATGAAAAAAGTATTTCTTGGCATCGACCATCCGGCCATAGCAGCCGAAAGCGTGGAAACCCTGTGCAAATGGTATTGCAACGTATTGGGATATGAGATTTATGCACGCACGAATAAACCGATTTACATTGTGAAGGCGCCGGACGGCACGCTGATTGAAATCATGCCGAAGGACGAAACGGCGCGGCCGGAACGGACGGTGAACACGCCGGGATGGTCGCATCTGGCCTTGCGGGTGAGCGACATCGACGCCGCCATCGCCGCGCTGGATGCAAAGGGCGTAGACTGGGCGGGCGCCGAGTTTGAAGCCGTTGGCGGCGGCCGCATCCGCAACTTTACCGACCCGGAAGGGAACCTTTTGCAAGTCATTCAACGTTAAGCCCGCGTATGCCGTTAAACCTCCCCAAAAACCTGCCGGCCATCGACCTGTTGAAGAAGGAGCATATCTTTGTCATGGACTCGCTGCGGGCTTCCGAACAGGATATTCGCCCGCTGCGGGTAGTGATTTTGAACCTGATGCCCCTGAAGATCAAAACGGAAACCGATCTGACACGACTCCTGAGCAATTCGCCGCTGCAGGTGGAAGTCGATTTCATGAAGATCAGGGATCATCAGTCCAAGCATACGCCGATGGAGCACATGGAGGCATTTTACAAGAACTTCGACGAGATAAAGAACCTCTACTACGACGGAATGATCGTGACGGGCGCACCCGTAGAACAGATGCCGTTCGAGGAGGTGACCTACTGGGAAGAACTCAAGCGGATTTTCGACTGGGGACGTACGCATGTGACGTCCTCCGTTTATATCTGCTGGGCGGCGCAGGCCGGATTGCATCACTTTTACGGCATCCCGAAGTATGATTTGCCGGCCAAGAAGTTCGGCGTTTTCAAACACGGGGTGCATGATCCCTACCTGCCGATTTTTCGCGGCTTTGACGATGAGTTTTACGTACCGCACAGCCGTCACACCGAAATCCGCCGCGAAGACATCCTGCAAACGCCGGGACTGACGCTGCTTTCCGAAAGCGAGGAGGCCGGCGTCTACATGGTCATGGCGCGCGGCGGCCGCGAGTTCTTCATCACCGGCCATTCGGAGTATGCGCCGAACACGCTTCACGACGAATACGTGCGCGACGTGAACAAAGGGGCGCCCATCACGCCGCCCGTCAACTACTATCCGCACGACGACCCGTCGCAACCGCCCCTCATGCGCTGGCGTTCCCATGCCAACATGCTGTTCGTAAACTGGCTGAACTATTACGTCTATCAGGAAACGCCTTACCGGATTGAGGACGTCCGGTGCCTGGGCAATCTGACGCAAAACAGATAGTATCTTCAATACCGCGAAGAAGGATGCAGTCCGAATGTCCTGTTCTATTGCCGGATTGCGCGCTTTACCTCCTGCAATACGCGGTGTTATCCGATTAAGTGATGAAAAATAATCAAGTGATAACAACAGGCAAACAATCCCGTAGGGATTATAGCCCGGTAGAAAGGAATACGTCTACACAAT
>JAITQL010000106.1 GCA_031288935.1 Tannerella sp. | reverse complement strand
TTGCAGCAGTCTGATCCAACTGACGGCTCACTGGAATAATCCGCCTCTTGCAAATAAGATAACCGGGCCTTTGGTCAAGTCATCGGCGATATTATCCATCCCCAAAGGCACGAAAAAGGCATATAAGGAGGCCGGATGGATGGAATATTTCAAGAAGGTGGTAGAAAGAAAACAATAACCGCAGTAACTGTCTTGAACACGATTGAAAGGATTCACAGGATTACAGGATTACGGAATGCGTTGATAGCAGCGACGAAATCCCGGCAATCCTGTAATCTTGAAAATCGTGTTCAGACAAAAGGATTACGGAATGCATTGATAGCAGCGACGCAATCCCGGCAATCCTGTAATCCTGGAAATCGTGTTCGGACAAAAGATAAAGACAAAAGATGAAGATATGGAAAATATAAATGATATAACACATAAGATTATTGGTTGTGCCATGCGGGTACACAGTACATTGGGGAGCGGATTTCAGGAGGTGATTTATCAGCGTGCACTGGCGATTGAATTTGCTTTTCAGGGATTGGAATTTGTGAGAGAAAAAGAGATGGCAATATTCTACAGAGAACTATCCATTGGCACCCGCAGAGTGGATTTCTTTGTGGAGGGGAAAGTAATGGTGGAGATCAAAGCGGTAATGCAACTGGAAGACGTGCATAAAACACAAGCCATAAATTATCTGGAAGCATATACGGTTGCTGATGGACTGTTGATTAATTTTGGAGGCAAAAGCCTCGAGGTGAAACGGGTTTACAACAATAAACTTGTCAATCCGTCTTGAACACGATTAAAAGGATTGACAGGATTACAGGATTACGGAATGCGTTGATAGCAGCAACGCATTCCTGGCAATCCTGTAAACAGTCTGAACACGATTGAAAGGATTAACAGGATTACGGAATGCGTTGATAACGGCGACGCAATCCTGGCAATCCTGTAATCTTGAAAATCGTGTTCAGACAAAAGGATTACGGAATGCGTTGATAACGGCGACGCAATCCCGGCAATCCTGTAATCTTGAAAATCGTGTTCAGACAAAAGGAGAACGTAATCTTTGCAAATTATAAAAAAAACCGTCGGACGGATGGTTGAAATCGTAGAGAATCCGCTATTTTTGCGCAACATTTCATATAACAGATACGAAACGCATGAAGAAATTTTTTTTAGTGATAGGAATAGTCGTCTGTTGCTTTCCGGCAGCGGCGCAAAAGAAAATGCCCAAGTGGGTGGAAAAGGCAAAAAAGGCCGTTATTACACTTGAAATACAGGACAGGAACGGAACATCGCGGACGGGAAACGGCTTTTTCGTGCAGGAAAACGGAGAGGCCGTTTCGGACTACTCCCTGTTTGCGGGCGCCGAAAAGGCGTTTGCCACGGATGCGGAGGGACACCGGTTTCCGGTAACAAGGATTCTCGGAGCGGACGAAGTGTACGACGTCATCCGGTTCAGGGTGGACGTTCCCGGGCGCGTGCCGGCGCTGCAAGCGGCTGCGGCGCTGCCGGATCGGGGAACGGAGGCGTATCTCCTGCCCTTCGGCGTTCAAAAAGGCGCGGCGATTCCGCAGGGCGCCATTGTGGAAGTTTCCAAAATAAAAGAACCGTACGGCTATTTCAAAATAGACGCACCCCTGACCTCTTCCCAAATCAGTCTGCCCCTGCTGACGCCCGAAGGCGAAGTCTTTGCCATGACGCAGAACGACGCCTCGGGCAAGCATCTGACGTATGGCATCTCCGTTCCGTACATCCTCCACATCCAAATTGCTTCGATGGACGTATTCAACAAGACCTACGAAGCAACGGATATTCGCAAGGCGTGGGCGCCGGCGCCGGAGGATGCACAGCTGGCGCTGATGCTTTACGCTTCGCGGCAGGATGTGGCGGCCTATCTGGAGACGCTGAACGATTTTATCGCCACTTTCCCGCGGGTTTCCGCCGGATACCTGAGCCGGGCATCACACTATGCCTGTCACCGGAAAGAACTGGCGGCTTCGGCGTCGGAACAGGCGCGGATGCTGGCGCTGGCGCTGGCGGACTTGCAGACGGCCGCCGGGTTCATGGATCACAAAGGCGAAGGGTTTTACGAGCAGGCCAGGCTGGTTTACGGCGTGGCGTCGGACGACAGCACGTTGCAGGCAGGCGACTGGAGCATGGATGCGGCGCAGACGATGATCCGCAAAGCCATTGCCGAAAACGACGAGCCGGCTTACCGCCACCTGGAAGGCGATATTGCCTTTTACCTGGGGGACTACGAACAGGCATACGTGTCTTACCGGACGGCGACGGAAAGCGCCTTGAGTTCCGCCCTTTCGTATTACATGGCGGCCAAGGCCAGGCAGCAGATACCCGGATCGAACCCGATGGAAGTGGTGGCGCTGATCGACAGCGCCATCGAAAAAAGCGCCTCCGCGCCGGGCGACGCACTGGTTTACCTGCAGGAAAACGCCGAATTGAAGATGCAGTTCGGACTGTATGATGCCGCCGTGACGGATTACGACCGGTGCTACACCCTGATGGCCGGGAACGTGTCCGATGCGTTTTACTACTTCCGCGAACAGGCCAGGTTCCGTTCCGGCGACCTGGAGGGCGCGTTGAAAGACATTTCGTCCGCCATCATCCTCGACCCTCAAAACGCGGTATACTATGCGGAAGAAGGGTCGATCTACCTCCGCCAGCAACATCCGGCCAAGGCGCAGGAAAGTCTGCTGAAAGCGCTGACCCTGGATCCCGACTTTTCGTCCAGTCACCGGCTGCTGGGCGTCAGTTACCTGCGCCAGGAGAAAAAGACGATGCCTGCAAAGCCTTCCGCAAAGCCAAAGAACTCGGCGATCCGGTAGTAGACAAACTGATCCGGGAAAACTGCCAATAATCCGAAAGATTCAAAGATTCAAAAATTCAAAAATTCAAAGATTCAAAGATTCAAGATTCCGTTTCATGCGGATTTGCATGGATTCCGCAGATTTCAACGACTTTTAATCTGCGGAATCCGTGTTGCCCCCCCTTTCATCCGTGTTGAAATCACTTTCATCTGCGTGAAACGGAATCTTTGAATCTTTGAATCTTTGAATCTCGCATCCGCGAGAACCCGGCGTTTCCAGAAGTAGTAGATCAGTCCCTGGAGGTGGAGGAAGGTAATTTTTGAAAAGATGCGGTGCGAGGAGGCGCGCTGGTAGGCGTGATAGATCGAGATGTGCGGAAGATAGTAGACCCTGTATCCGGACTGTTTCACGCGAAGACAGAAGTCGGCGTCTTCCGGCCCGTAGAAGATATGTTCGTCCAGCAGACCGGCAATTTCCTTCGCGATCCTGCGAATCAGCTGGCAGGCGCCGATGACGTAGTCCACCTCGAAAGGCCGGCTGGCGTTCAGGTCGTATCCCCCCGGCTCGCTGCGGACAGCCGTTCCCTTCCATTTGGCAACAAGAATCCGACCCGCGGCGCGCAGTTTGCCGCCGACGGTCGGAAACGGACGGCAACTCTCCTGTACGCTTCCGTCCTGTCCATACATCCGGCAACCGCAAAGGCCGGCTTCCGGGTTTGCGTCCATAAAGGCGAGCATGGCGGCAAGCGACGTCGCGGAGACTTCCGTATCGCTGTCCAGCAGCCAGAGGTATTCGCCCGTCGCTATGCGGAGACCCTGGTTGCGGGCGATGGCAATGCCGGCGTTCTTCCGGTTTTCGATCACCTTCACCTGCGGATAGAGGCGTCTTGTTTCGGTTGCCGAATCATCGGTAGACGCATTGTCGACATAGATGACTTCCACCAGCGGATTGTCGAGCAGAAAACGCAGCGAAGCCAGGCAGCGTTCCAGATAATGCCAGGAATTGTATCCGATAAGAATCACCGAAAGTCTCATGCGCGTGCCTGCTGTTTGATCCGTCCCAGTTTATTTTTCAGCGCCTTGCACGCCCGCCAAAATTCCGAAAAGGAAGAGAAGCGTCGCATCTGCGACCAGATGAAACGGGGACGCAGAAAGAAGCGGATGTTGTAGCGAAACAGCAGGTTTTCCATCTCGCGGCTGCTCAGGTTCGGATAGGAAAGGATGGAATGGTGCTGCACGTCGGTCGGCACGTACTCGCCGCCTTCAATCCACCCGTTTGCCTTGGCCAGGCCGTAAAACGCCGTGCCCGGAAAAGGCGACACGATGTTGATCATCACCTGGTCGACTTTCAGGCGGATGGCCGTGCGCAGGGTTTCGCGGATCGTCTCCTTCGTCTCCAGGGGGCTTGTGCCGATCAGTATGTTCAGCTTGACGGGCACCCTGTGGCGGTTCAGCAGTTCGATGGCCCTCAGAATCTGCCCCCGCGTGAGATGCTTCCCGATGTAGGTCAATATTTCGTTGTTGAACGATTCCACGCCCAGGTCTACGTACCCGCATCCGCTCTCGCCCAGGATGCGGGCGGTGCCTTCGGTAATGGCATCCGCTCTGGCCTGACATCCCCAGGCGATGCCGTGCCTTTGCAGGGCATCGGCAATCGGCTGCAGCCGTTTCTCGGTCGTGATAAAGTTGTCGTCCATGAAACCGATCGCCCGGTATCCCTGCGCCGCCAGGAGGTCGATTTCCTCGATCACGTTCTCCGGCGACCGCATGGAGACAAAGGGCTTCCGGCCCGCTTCGGCACGGTGTTCCAGTTCGCGGGCAAAGGTCAGCGAACTCGGGACGCAGTAGATGCACTGAAACGGACAGTTTCGCGAAGTAACCATCGCCGTGTAGGGCGAGCGCTTCAGCTTCGGATTGCTGAAACGGCGCCTGTCCACCAGATGCCTGGCCGGAAAGGGCAGCAAGTCCAGGTTCTTCATCAGGAGGCGCGCCGGATTGTTCTGCACCTTCCCTTCGCCGTTCAGAAAGGAGATGCCCCGTATCTCCTGCCAGGGCTTGCGCTCCCCGATGAGCCGGCAACATTCCCGGACGGTCATCTCCGGTTCGCCGCGCACGACGATCTGGCGCTCCTGCTGCAAAAAGTTCCGCGCATGGAACGTAGGCGCCGGCCCCATGTACAGGATGAAGGCCTCCGGCCGGAGCCGGAGGATCTGCTGCGAAGCCGCCGTGTCGACGCCGATGGACAGGTTGACCGACCAGAAGAGATAAACCTCCGACGTGTCGTTTTCGAGAAACTGCGTGAACTGTTTGAGCGAGCGTTTGCCGGAAACGAAATCTTCGCAGCATACCCTGTGCCCTTCCCTTTCCAGCACCGCGGCCACGGTCAGTTCATAGATATTGATCATGGGATAGACCACCGTCGTGCAGCCGGCAGTCCGTTCGGCCGGCCGTTCCTTTTTCCCCGCGGGAGGGATGATACATGTTATTTTCATACACTTATTTTCATACACAACGTATCAGCGTCGCGGTTTATTTCAGTAACGCCGGCAAAATCATCTCCATCGCCTCTTCCGGCGTCCGGGCAACGGAGCGCGACGAAGCGCCGCCGGAGGGGATGAACCCTTCGTCCGCCGCCTGTTGAAACATCCTCAGCAGCGGATCGTAGTACCCGTTCGTATTCAGGATCACGACCGGATGCCGGTACAGTCCCAGCTGCTGCCAGGTGATGATTTCCAGCAGTTCCTCCAGCGTACCGAATCCGCCGGGCAGGGCAATGGCGGCATCCGACAGCTCCGCCATGCGCTGTTTGCGTTCGTGCATGGTCTCGACTACGATCAGCTCCGTCAGTCCCGGATGACACCATCCGCTGTGCACCATGAATCGCGGGATGACGCCCGTCACCCGTCCCCCCGCCTCCAGCGCCGCATCCGACACCGCACGCATCAGTCCCTCCGAACCCGCGCCGTTAATGATTCCCGCGCCCGCCTTGCCCAGCAGGCGACCCAGTTTTTCCGCCGCCTCCCTGTAAACCGGACGGATCCGTTCGCTCGATGCGCAATAGATGCAAACGGATGAAACAGTTTCTGTCATACCAAATAGATTGAGAATAATGAATTGAATCCTGAATCACCTTCCTTGAAACAGGACTCGCAGGCAAGCAACAGTACATACATCTTCTGTTCTTCCACTTGCCGTGAATTTTGCAAATGTACGTCATTTTTCCATGTTTACTGCTATATGTCATGTCCTGCCACAGGTTGACAAAAAGAAAGGGGACGTATGGTTTTTCATAGCGCCTCAAACAAGTGTCAGCCCTCTTCCGGCATTATCCGGTTGGTATATTTTAAAAAGTCGACGCCATGAAAATTCGATCACCCTAAGAACAAAACGGCATTAAAAACGGTTTTTTCCTTGCAGACGCATTTTATAAAATGCGCCTGCAACAAACGGTATCCGGTTCCATTTCAATAATAAATTCAATTATTGATCGGGACACGTCGGTTCAGGAAAACTTGTTCTCCGGCAAAATGATTTTTACGGAGGTAAGGTTTTGGTTAGAGGCCGTTGATTCGTGAGAATCGACGGCTTCGTTAGTATAACGAAATTTCAAATTGCAGCTCATGTCGTTATCGTTACCAAGGACGTAATTCATCGAACTGACTTTCGCATCCTTGCCTTTTTTCTTCGTTGAAACGGGAAAATACTGCTGGTAACGGCAAGGGGTTTAAACCCATTGTCAAACTCCCGGTAGAAATAAATAATGTGCTGAATCAATATTATGACGTAGTGCTGAATTACCCGATGCCGGGACGTAATTATAAACCGGTTTTAAAAATGGAGATATGAGAGGGTACTTAATGAATAAGCGTGCCGGCAATAATACGCTGAATATAGACAACGCCCCTTTCAATAAAGAAGATTATTGCCATTTTCTTAACAATTATATGGCGAACATTGATTCCGAACATGGATTGAACGTACTCATTAGCGCCAACAGAGTCTGCATGGAAAGAAAGTTTTTGAATAGCATCATCTATTTCTTTCATGTAACGATCGGCTGTAAAGGGCGATTTCAATTCGTCTTTAATATAATGGGCAAGTTTGGCTGCATCATCAAAGGCCTCTTCCGAGATCGCAATAATAAGTTTCTTCATAAGGTACGCAAATCAACACCGTAATGTTCAGACAATATATCATACATCATTTCACGGGTCTCTTCCCACGTATGTCCGATGGGGTTTCCGTTTTCGTCACGAGGAATTTTAGCGATTTTCACTTGTGCTACATTGGAATCGCTGTTTTCCAATGCCGTTGTTTTGTCAATATCTACTGTTATCATAATTATAAACTGATTTCAAAAATGAAAATATGAATGAATACTTAATGAATAAGCGCACTGGCAATAATCCGCTTAATAAAAACATAACCGTTGCGGATTACGTAAATAATAGCCATTTTCTTGTAGTTGACACGCCGGGCATCCGGCCCGTACAAAGACTGGATGTAATTACTTTGGCTAATAGATATGGAACCGGCATAAACAGCGAGTTTCTGAAGGGTTTTACGAAGTTCGATTCGATTACGAAGAGCGGTCAAAGGTTGCTTGTATTCATAAAAAATACAGTCATAAAAAGCTTGCATATCCGCCTTCGCCTTTTTCGTAATGATAATGGTATATTTTTTCATCATTCGGAAAACAACGCGGCAGCTATGTCAGGGTCAGGTTTAAAATCCGCAGGAAGTGGCTTCGGTTTGAATCCGGGATACGGTTCATATTTAAATTCCGGACTAAGCAACATTTCGTCTGTCAGTTCATCCTCATCCAATTCTCCGGAATTTATTAATAGAGACACTTTAGCAAAATCAACACCGTAATGTTCAGACAAATTATGATCTATTTCAGCAAAGACTTCGTCCACTGTATACCCGATGGGAACGCCGTTCTCATCCAGCGGGATTTCAAAATCTTTCACTTGCTCTGCCGTGGGATTCTCGGACAGTTCCCGGAGGATACGCTGCCCCACTGTTGTCGTTTCGTCAATATCTACTGTTACCATCATTATATATTTTATTGGCACAAAGTTAATACATCCTTTATAAATAGCAATCACATGAAACATCCGTGTTAGCGGTTCGTTGTCCCTTTTTCGTCATTTACATATTCCAAAATGTCGCATGGCTGGCAGTCCAATGCTTTACAAATGGCTTCCAGTGTGCTAAAACGGATCGCTTTCGCCTTGCCTGTCTTTAAGATGGAAAGGTTCGATAATGTC
>JAITQL010000239.1 GCA_031288935.1 Tannerella sp. | reverse complement strand
TCGTTTAGATTCGGCATCCTCAAGTTTTTTTCGTTGTTTAGCTACAATTTCACGTCCCCAACGTATGCTTTCGAGCAGTTCTTCGCGGGTTTCTTTAATGGTAAAGTTTTTCACTTTCTCGTAAAAATCTATCGCCGCCTGTCCCGTCAATTCGGGAATGGGTCTTGTTTCCAATGCCATGACTTTTGGTTTTAATATTTATTTCCGGCAACAAAGATACATATTATTAACGGATGTTGTTTCCCGGGTTTGAACACCCTACCTCACCGGGCGTTAAAATTAAAGACGCCGGAGGAGGTACACGGAGGGGCAGCCTGAAAAAACCGTTGGCTGTTGTTTGCCGTACGGCAAACAGCAAACAACGGTAAACAGGACACAAAACAGGGAATAATGAATAATAAAAATAGAATCATAACCTGTCAACTTTTTTAGGACGTGACATTCGGATTTCCTGCCAGCAGCAGGTAGTCAAGGAGCGTCATGGCCGTCATGGCCTCGACGACGGGGACGGCGCGCGGCAATACGCACGGGTCGTGACGGCCGCGGGCTTTCAGGATGGCGTCGCGGCCATCCCCGTCCACCGTTTCCTGTTCCATCAGCAGGGTGGGCACGGCCTTGAAGGCGACGCGGAAATAAATATCCTCTCCGTTGGAGATGCCGCCCTGTATGCCTCCGGAGAAGTTGGTGCGCGTGCGGATGTTGCCCCGGTCGTTGAAGAAGCGGTCGTTTTGTTCGGAACCCCGGTAGAGGGGGGCGTCAAAGCCGACGCCGTAATCAAATCCCTTCACGGCATTGATGCCCAGCATGGCTGCTCCGAGCGCCGCGTGCAGCTTGCCGAAGACGGGTTCGCCCAGGCCGGCCGGCACGCCCTGCGCAACGCACGAGATCACGCCGCCCACCGTGTCGCCCGCCGCTTTCACCGCCATGATCAGCTGCTCCATCTCGGCTGCCTTCGCCGGATCGGGACAGCGCACCGCATTCGTTTCCGTCAGGTTCAGGTCATAGGCCTTGTAACTTTCTTCCAGCCGGATACGGGATACCTGCGAGGTATAGGCGCGGACGGTGATCCCCTGTTGACGCAGCATCAGTTTGGCGATGGCGCCGCCTACGCAACGGGCAATCGTTTCGCGGGCGGAAGCGCGTCCGCCGCCGTGCGGGTCGCGAATCCCGTACTTGACCTGATAGGTGTAATCGGCATGTGACGGACGGAAGAGGTCTTTCATCGCATCATAGTCTGCCGGATGCTGGTTTTCATTCCATACGATGAATCCCAGGGGAGCGCCCGTTGTGCGGCCATCGCAGATTCCGGAGAGAAACTGCACCCTGTCCGCTTCCTTGCGCGGCGTGGTGATGGAGGACTGTCCGGGACGGCGGCGGTTCAATTCCTGCTGAACAAAGGCCGTGTCCACAACCAGTCCGGGCGGACAGCCGTCAATCACGCCGCCAATGCCCGCCCCGTGCGATTCGCCGAACGAGGTCAGGCGATAGATGTTTCCAAACGTATTCATTATGGAGAAAGACCGGTTTGCTGTTTCCGGAAATTCATGATTCTCAGCAGCACCCTTCCTTCCGGCTGCCGCCACAGTCTTCGCCGCCACAGCCGTTGTCGTCACAGTCGCAATGCCCGCAGCCGCAGTGCGCAGCCGGTTCCGTCAGTTCGGCTATTTCCTTGGCGGTCGCTTCGCGTACGTCCAGCACCTTGCCGTCGAAATGAAGCGTCTCGCCGGCCAGCGGATGGTTGAAATCCATCAGGACGACGTCGTCTTTTACTTCCAGCACGATACCGTTCCGCGGCTGTCCGTCGGAATCCATCATCGGCACGATACTGTCTTCCCTGACAAATTCGCCGTCGAATATGCCATCCACTTCAAATACGTTTTTGGGAAGTTCGAGGACATTTTCTTCGATGTATTCACCGTAAGCGTCGTCGGGCAAAAGGGAAAACCGGAACGTATCGCCGGCGGCCAGTCCGTTCAGCCGGTCTTCAAAGGCGGGCAGCATGGAGCCAAGTCCAAAGATGAATTTCAGGGGCGATTCGGGAGTCGCCTGTTCCATCAGTTCGCGCTCGTCGCCTTCTCCCACGTTCAGGTCATACGAGACCGAAACAAATTTGTTTGCTGTAATGCTCATTCTGTAATATATAATTAAATGATTAGTGCACAAAGTTACGACAAAAAATCAACTTTTCAAGTCGGGATGGCGATCCGCCGCATTTTTCAGCCTGTAAAGCGCCTCTTCAATCAACAGCCTTGAACAGCCGACGTTCATCCGCACATAACCGGTTCCTTCCTTTCCGAACATGACGCCGTTGTTGAAAGCAAGCCCGGCCCGGTCTTCGATCAGGCGGATCAGTTGCTGTTGAGGCCATCCCAGGTCGCGACAGTCCAGCCAGACCAGGAACGAAGCCTGCGGCGGGTAGACCTTGATTTGCGGGAGATGTTCCTTCAGAAAGGCGTCTGCGAAAGTAACATTCTCCATCACGTAATTCAGCATTTGGCGGCGCCATTCCTCGCCGTGGACGTAGGCAGCCGTCGTGGCGACGTAGGCAAAAACAGTGCCGTCGTTAAATTCGCCGGCTTTGAGGAAGGCATAGAACGCCCGTCGCAGCGCGTCGTTCGGCACGATGGCGTAGGACGAAACGATCCCTGCGATGTTAAATGTTTTACTGGGCGCCATCAGTGTAATACTGCATTCGGCCGCCCGGTCCGATACGGTCGGAAAGGGATGATGCGTATACGGCGGATAAACCATTTCCGCATGTATCTCGTCGGCAATGACAAGCAGGTGATGCCGGCAGCAAATTTCCGCCAGCGTCTGCAAGGTTTCCTTTTTCCAGACTATGCCGGCCGGATTGTGCGGACTGGAAAGGATCAAGGCTTTGCAGTCCTTGTCGATGACCGATTCCAGCTGGTCGAAATCCATTTCATAAACGCCATTCACCAGTTTCAGGGGATTGCACACCACCTGGCGGTGCAACGATTCCGGAACAATACGGAACGGATGATAAACCGGAGGCTGTATAATCACCTTGTCGCCCGGACGGGTGAAATATTCCAGCGCCAGGGCGATACCTTTCACCACGCCGGGGATATAACTGAGCCATTCGGCTTGGATGTCCCATCCGTACAGCGTTTGCACCCAGTTCAGGATACTTTCGGTATAGGCTTCGGAGGGACGGGTATAGCCAAAAACGGGATGTTCACAACGCTTCTTCAATGCGTCAAGGATAAAGTCCGGTGTACGGAAATCCATGTCTGCAACCCAGAAAGGCATCAGGTCTTTTTTCCCGAAGTACTTTTCCAGACTGTCATATTTGAGGCAATCGGTACCCCGGCGTTCAATAATTTCATCGAAACGGTACGTTTTCATGCGGCAAAAATACAAAAAAGATACTGTTCCGCATAGATCCACGCAGATTTTCCACCAGATTTCCCAATTGTTCGGAACAGGGTTTCTTTGAACTTTTGAACCGTTTTCTGTACTGTGCACGGGATGGTTTTGTGCATGAAACGCCACAGGCGTAACCTGTGAATAACCCTCAAATTCATTGGGGGCAATGCGATGTAATGAAATCTCCAATTCTTTAGGGATTGTCTTATTTCATTCATTCCCACAGGTAATCCTCACAGGGTAGAAGGAACAGGGATATACTCCTGCCTCTGGATAAATCCGGTGGATATTCACAGTAAACTCTTCATGGAGTTTCATATGCAATGCACAAAATCTTCCCGCATGAAGTATAAATTAATCCAAAAAGAGTTCTTTTCCATACTGGAAAGAACTCTTTTCTATGTTGAGAAGAACGCTTTCCTGTATTAAGAAGAACTCTTTTTTGCATTGAGAAGAACGCTTCCCTACATCAGAAAGAATGCTTTTCTATTAGACAGAAAGAAATCTTATGTGAATAGAAAATATGTTCATGCAGTAAAGATAGAATAAAGATTTTATATAACCTGCATATCATTCCGGATGAAATTCCGCCGGATTTT
>JAITQL010000232.1 GCA_031288935.1 Tannerella sp. | reverse complement strand
TGCTGAAGTCATTCAGGTCTTTCTTCAGCGCACGGAGGATAAATTCCCCGATCACGGGTAATTCCTCCAGTCTTACGGGAAAAGTCTTTTTTGTCATAAAACATTGTTTTGATCAGGTTGAATAAATGAATTGTTTTCCGGATTTTCCGGTTGTTTCCATGAATCTCGCGTTTGATTCTGTCAATCTCTCGCTTGTTTTTTTGAATCTCCTGTTTGATTCCGCCGGTCTCTCGTTTATTTCCGGCAATCTCTTGCTTGCTTCCGTCGATCTCTTGTTTGGTTCTGCCAATCTCCTGTTTAATTCCATGAATCGCTTGCCTGATTCGGACATGCTCGGGCAATCTGCAGGTCGCTGTAAACAAAAGAACGTTCCGGAGGCGCCCCGTTTTTGAAGATGGTTGAATGAATAAAAAAACGCTTTTTTGCCGCTTGTTCCGACAAAAAAGAAGACGGGGTTATGTGATTTAAATGATTTGTTTTGTGTATATTTCGTGCATGTGCGTACTACATTATATACGCCTGGCCATCTCTCTCTCTCTCTAAGAAATAACGGGACACCTCCAAAACATTGTCGTTAAGGATGTACAAAAGGCGTATATTTGTTATTGATGAAATCATCGTCTGTCTTGCTTTATCTATTTTGGATTCACCTGCCCATGTATTATCTTCATGCCTGCGAATCGTATTCTATTTACATTAGCGCGCAAAAATACGTTTCTTTTTCAACAGAACAAAGGGTCGGGACGATTTTCGCAGAAGATTATATTAGTTTAACTGTTTCAGGGGGGAGCGAGTTCAAAGATTGCTGCGAGAGGCGCCGCCGCGTGTATGTCCTTGCATTGTCAAATCATTGAACCTTGACCCTCAAACTTTGAACTTCAGTCTGGGAATCTCCGAAAAAATGGCTACTTTTGCCGCATTATACTAAAATGAACAGTTATGGAAAATATCAGTTGGTCTGAACTTCCGTTTGGTTACTTGAAAACGGACTACAACGTAAGATGTTATTATCGGCAGGGACAATGGGGTGAACTCGAAGTCAGTTCTTCGGAAATCATCAACATCCACATGGCGGCGACGTGCCTGCACTACGGACAGGAGGCCTTTGAGGGGCTGAAGGCGTTTCGCGGGAAAGACGGTAAAATCCGTGTATTCCGGATGGAAGAAAACGCCAAACGCCTGCAGTCTTCCAGCCGGGGGATCAAGATGGCCGAGTTTCCGGTCGAGAAGTTTAACGAAGCCGTGCGGAAAGCAGTTCGGCTGAACGGGCGTTTTGTGCCGCCGTACGGAAGCGGCGCCTCTTTGTATATCCGTCCGTTACTGCTGGGACTGGGCGCGCAGGTAGGTGTAAGTCCGGCCGGCGAGTATTTGTTTCTGGTCTTTGTCACGCCCGTCGGGCCTTATTTCAAGACCGGATTCAAACCCGCGCCGGTCTGCATCATGCGCGAGTACGACCGCGCCGCGCCGCAGGGCACGGGCACCGTCAAGGTGGGCGGAAACTATGCCGCCAGCCTCGTGGCCGGCAGCAAGGCGCACGAAAAAGGGTACGTGGCCGTGCTCTATCTCGATCCGAAAGAAAAGAAATACATCGACGAATGCGGTCCGGCCAATTTCTTTGCCATCCGCGAGCATACGTATATCACGCCGGCCTCCGGCTCCATCCTGCCGTCGATCACGAACATGAGCCTGCGGCAACTGGCGGCCGACATGGGGCTGAAGGTGGAACGCCGTCCGATACCGGTCGAAGAGCTGTCCACGTTCGAGGAAGCCGCCGAATGCGGCACGGCAGCCGTGGTGACGCCCATTTCCCGAATCGACGATCTGGATGAAAACAAGTCGTACGTGTTTTCGACCGACGGGCAGCCGGGCGCAGTCTGCGAACAGCTCTATCGCAAACTGGTTGCCATTCAGACGGGCGATGAAGCGGATCCTTACGGCTGGACGGAAGTGATTTGACCGGCTATTCCTCCCCATGCGATGAAACAGCGAACCGTCTGCCCGTGAAATACGCCGAAGTCCTGCTGCCGCTGCCGCTGGCAAATACCTATACGTATTGCGTGCCGGAAGAGATGGCGTCTTCCGTCCGGAAGAACTTCCGGGTGATCGTGCCTTTCGGAAAGAAACGGTATTACACGGCCATCGTCAAGGAGGTACACGATCATGCCCCGGAAACGCCTTATGCGCTGAAGGAGCTGTTCGCGCTGCTGGACGGGACGCCCGTCCTGTCGCCCCTGCAAATGAAGTTTTGGGAATGGATGGCGTCCTATTACCTGTGCACGCTGGGTGACGTCTACAAGGCGGCCGTTCCGTCCGAACTGAAGCTGGAAAGCGAAACCGTCGTCTTTTATTCTCCCGACGTCGAGGCGCAGAAGCCGCTTCCGGAGAAGGAACAGACCGTACTGGACGCTTTCGGCCTGGAGGCCAGCCTGACCGTTGCCGCACTGGAGAAAAAGACCGGTCTGCGCAACCTGATCCCCGTACTGAACTCGCTGGTGAATCGGGGGCACGTCACCGTCAACGAAGAGCTTCGCCGGCGGTTTGTCCCCAAAACGGAAACGGTTGTCCGTCTGGCGCCGTGTTATGTCCGGGAGGAAGATTTGATCCCGGTGTTCGGTCAACTGCACCGGGCAAAACAGCAGGAAAAGCTCTTCCTTGCATTTCTGGAACGGATACAGCCTTTTCGATCGCCGGCGCCGGTAGAGATTTCCAAAAAAGAACTCCTGCGCGACGCCGGCGTGTCGGCGTCCGTGCTGGATGCCCTGCTGAAGCGGGGCGTGCTGACCGCGCACGAAAAGGAACTCCGTCCCCTGTCCCTTCCGGCGGAGACGTTACAGCCGCTCAACGAACTGAGCGCCGCACAGCAAACGGCCTTTGAGGAGATACGGCGGGTGTTTGCCGAAAAGTCCGTTTGCCTGCTGCACGGCGTTCCTTCCTGCGGCAAGACGGAGATTTACCTGCACCTGGCAAGAGAGACTTTGCAACAGGGCCGGCAGGTGCTGTACCTGCTTCCGGAGATAGCCCTCACGACGCAGATCACGGAACGGCTGGCACGTGTGCTTGGCAACCGGCTGGCCGTCTATCACTCCGGTTTGTCCGGCCACGAACGGGTAGCGGTGTGGAACCGCCTGCTGCAAGCCGGGCAACCGCCCCTGCTGGTACTGGGCGCCCGTTCATCGCTCTTTCTGCCGTTTACGAACCTGGGACTGGTCATCGTCGACGAGGAACAGGAGCCTTCCTACAAACAGCAATCTCCTGCGCCCCGATACCACGCGCGCAACGCGGCCGTCATGCTGGCCTCGATGTACGGTGCAAACGTGTTGCTGGGATCGGCTACGCCCTCGCTGGATTCCTTCCGGAACGCCCGGACGGGAAAATACGGCCTGGTGGTGTTGAAAACGCGCTACGGCGCCGGCTTGATGCCGGAAATACACCTGGTGGACATAAAGGATTTAAAGCGCCGGAAAATCATGAAGGATACGCTGTTTTCTCCCCTGTTGAAAACGAAGATGGACGAGGCGCTGGCGTGCGGCGAGCAAGTCATCCTGTTTCAGAACCGGCGCGGATTTGCGCCGGTGATGGAATGCAAGTCGTGCGGTCAGGCGCTGCATTGCGTTCAGTGCGACGTGAGTCTGACCTGGCACAAACAGGCAAACCGGCTGGTTTGTCACTACTGCGGCTATTCGATTCCCCTGCCGTCGCGCTGTCCCTCGTGCAGCGAAGGCGAGATGCGGCTGATCGGTTTCGGCACCGAACAGGTGGAAGAAGAGATGGCCACGCTTTTCCCCGGAACAAAAACCGCACGTCTCGATCTGGATACGGCGCACACGCGCAGGGCCTGCGAGCGCATCCTGTCGGACTTTGAACAGGGCAAAACACCTGTCCTGATCGGCACGCAGATGGTATCCAAGGGGCTGGATTTTGACCGTGTCAGCGTTGTGGGCGTGTTGAACGCGGACAGTCTGATGAATTTTCCCGACTTCCGGGCGCATGAACGGGCTTTCCATCTGATGATGCAGGTCAGCGGCCGCGCCGGCCGGCGCGAACAACAGGGTACGGTAGTGATACAGACCTCCCAGCCCGCACATCCCCTGTTGCAGACGGTACGGACGTTTGATTACGAAACGATGGCGCAAGTCCAGCTGAACGAGCGGCAACTGTTCCGTTATCCTCCGTACATTCGGATGATCACCCTGGTCTTGCGCAGTCAAAGCGAACAGGTACTGACGCATTTTTCCGCCATGTACGCCGGCGCGTTGCGAAAGGAACTGAGCGGGATATACGGCCCGTTTGCTCCGCCGGTAAACCGGGTTCAAACGCTGTACGTGCGTCACATCATGTTGAAACTCGAGCGCACCTTAACCGTCGCCTCCGTTCGCGCGACACTGGACAGCGTCTCCCGGAAAATGCTTTCCGTACCCGAACATGCACACGTCCGAATACATTACGACGTGGATAACTGAAGATTCAAGATTCAAGATTCAGTGTTTCACGCGGATGTGCGCGGATTTCAGTGCAGATTCCGCTGAACGTTTAATTCTCTTCATTCGTGCCGTTCGTGGATAGTATGGTTGAATGTTGAATTCTTAAATCAT